>NZ_JBANBK010000009.1:0-153123 GCF_053572325.1 Bradyrhizobium sp. UFLA05-112
TCGATCTCGCGTTGAATCTCCTTCAATATGCGATTCTCACCCAGCTTGGTCCGTGGATTTCTGACTCAGTAAGACTAGAAACAGCAAGCTAAAGATAGCTACGCCCAATCCAAAGGCGTCATGGTTGGGCGTTCGATTTATATTCTCGAGCGATCTCCCCTGTAGCTCGGGAGGTGTGTAGTCGGGCACGCCAACCGCGCAGTAGAACGCCTTCCCGTTAGCCGAGAACTGAAATGAATCGCAGTCAATGAGGGTCGCGGTGGCGTCAGCGCCGACCAAGATACCCGAGTGATTTAGATCGCCGATAACGCAGCCTGTCGAATGCACAGCGGCAACCGCACGCGCGATATTTTGTGCGGTTCGAAGGAGCAGTCTATAGTCCGCGTTTGGGAATTCATTTCGCCTACTAGCAGGCGAATACAGCTGGTGAACGGGCTTTTGTTTGCCGATGCGATGCATCGTGAAGCCGGCAAACGTACCGGCGCCCTCGTATAGCGGAGATAACGGAAACGCCGCATTGGATACTTTGGTCTGAATTCCACTCGCGACCATGGCCGCAATCTTTTGCTGCCGCTCCCGCGCCTTATCAGGATGATATATCTTGGCTACAAGATGCGGTTCGCCGACAATCTCGAAAACAGCACCTTCACCGCCGCGTCCCAGCAGCTTACCAAGCGGGACCGGCTTCCTCTGCTGATCAAATATGCTCTTGAGACGCGACATTTGGGGTTCGGCGAGCAAGTAACAGTGTTTTGTCGTCATCAGTCCTGTCGCACACCGACGGACTATTCAGATAATTGCCGAGATGTCGTGACAAGTTACGGTTCTTCCCACTCCGGCCGGGTTTGAAGCCGGAGAACATCTGATTGAAGAAGGGAGGAAACGCGCTGTGCGTCGAGAAATTTAGGACGAGATGCTCAATGCCGTCCGTGAAGACAGCGAGCTCAGACACAGAGCCATCAATCTCATTCAGCTGAAACGACGGCTCGGGATCGTCGGTTACAAAATAGGTCGTGGATGCATACTCGCCATGAGACGGCCAGCTGCCGATACTCCACTCGTCAGAGTTAGACGTACGATAGACAGCTGCTCCGTCACCGACATGGAGTACCTTGGCTGTGCCGTTCCCGACAATGCATCCGACTAGCGTCGCAGCGAAGTCGCGCGGAGTGAGCTCGGCGGACCTTGAGGTGATTTCAATCCGCCCGCGCATGTCGTCGAGCCAATCACTCGCAACTTCGCGAGATAAGCCGGCCAAAGTTCCACCGCCTTCCAAGTAGCTCTTTACGCTGCGACAGAACGAACGAACGATAATGCGAGAACCGATTGAGGACCGCTCGGCGGAGCTCCAAAAAGCCAATCGCCAAGTCGCAGGTCCCATTGCGTCTGTTGGCTCGGATTATCGCCAAAGTCGTTGATCCATCGATCATGCTCGGTGACCGCCAACTGGTGCGCCTCACGCTCGGTCAGAGGCTTGGGTCCAGCACGCAAATTGGCCCAGCGAACCTCTAGCTCAGCAAGCGCCTTCGCAAACCGCTGCTTAGCCTCACCGGGATCGCGGGTTTGAAGGCTTACTTTCTCTTCCCGCTTGCCGACGAGCGCACGCAGATCCTCCGGGACTGCTCTCCGGAGCTGATAAATTCCCGTTTTTGGATGCCCACGGACGTGACATGGCCAACGGCATTTGTACCACTCTTCTGTACCACTGAGGAGCGGATAAGCCGTTGATATTGCTGATTGGCCTTGGATATCAGGCCCTTAGTAGGGCCGTGGTGCCCAGGGGCGGAATCGAACCACCGACACTGCGATTTTCAGTCGCATGCTCTACCAACTGAGCTACCTGGGCGTGCTCCAAGAGAGGGGCCAAGGCCCATCGAGCGGGCGGTTTATAGTGGGCTGGAGGCGCCCTGTCCACCCGGCTTCGCCTGAAGGTTTCGCCGGGCGCGGCCCGGCTGTGTACAAGGTGGGGCGGCACCGGGATGGAGCCGGCGGGCGCCTCCCTCGCACCATATAACAATATGATAATACTTGGTTATTCGACGTCGTCGGTTTCGTCGTCGCGGCCGGGGATGACGTAGGAGCCCTTGAGCCAGCGGTTGAGATCGACGTCTCGGCAGCGCGAGGAGCAGAACGGGCGGGTGGCCTGGGACTGCGGCTTGCCGCAAATCGGACAGGTCTTGAGCGGGGGAAGCGGCTTTTTGACTTGGTCGTCCATGAGGTGAGCCTACACGAAGTCGGGGATAAGGGGCGGCGGGGGGCTGGGTTCCTTGAGGCGGCGGGACTCGTGGCCACGCTCCTCCTCGGCCCTCCCCCACAAGGAGGAGGGTGCTCACCACCGGTGCGGCGGCACTTGAATTCCATGGGCAAGAGGGCCCTCCGGCCAGGGCCTTCTACTTTGCATGGGGTTGTTTTCGAGATTTTTGTTTAAGCCAACCCAAGGCTCACACGCCGATGGCGTTGAGCCAGCCGAAGCGGATCGGAAAACCTTCGCCGCCAAGCAGCGTGGTGGTCTCGTAGAGCGGCAGGCCGACGACGTTGCTGTAGGAACCGACCATCTTGACCACGAAGGAGCCAGCGATGCCCTGCACGGCGTAGCCGCCGGCCTTGCCGCGCCATTCGCCGGAGCCGATATAGGCCTGGATGTCATCCTCGGAGAGGCGCTTGAAGCGGACCCGGGTCTCGACCAGGCGCTGGCGGAACGCCTCGCGCGGGGTGACGAGGCAGATCGCGGTGTAGACGCGGTGGTTGCGCCCTGACAGCAGCCGCAGGCACTGCGCCGCCTCGTCCACCAGGTTGGCCTTGGGCAGAATGCGGCGGCCGACCGCAACAACGGTGTCGGCCGAGAGGACGAAGGCGCCGCGCAGCTCGTCGTCGAGCTGCACGGATTTGAGCGCCGCATCAGCTTTTGCCCGGGCGAGGCGGTTGGCGCAGGCGCGCGGCAGCTCGCCCCGCTTCGGCGTCTCGTCGACATCGGCCGGGCGCAAGGCATCGGGCTCGATGCCCGCCTGATTGAGCAGTGACAGGCGCCGTGGCGAACCGGAGGCAAGAACGAATTTGGGGCGGCCGAGCATCAGGTGATTTGGGGAACGAAGCAGGGGTGAATTGCGCGCGGAACCTATCGGAAGGGGGCCGTTTTCACAACCCGGGAACCCAGACTTAAGCGATTCGGGCGCCCAGAGATGCGTGTGCCTGCTGTCTGTGACGCGGGTGTTACGGGCAGGTTTCGTGTCCCGGACGCGGCGCGGCCTGAAAGATGCTGAGCCGGGGCACGAGAGTCACCCGCTCGCAGCCCCGGCCTTCGCAAAGCGCTTGCGGATGCGCAGCAGGAGCTGGTCGCAGACCTCGCGATAGGCGGCGAGCTTCTGGTCGCGGCTGCCTTCGGTGCCCGTCGGATCATGCGTCGGCCAGTACTCGACATCGGCGGCGAGCGTGCGCGTCAGCTCCAGTGCCTTATGATGGGCCTCGGGCGACAGCGTGATGATGAGGTCGAAGTTCAACCCCTCCCAGTCCTCCAGCTCCTCAAAGGTCTGCGGCTTGTGGGTGGAGATGTCCTGCCCGAGCTCGGCCATCACGGCGACCGCGAAGGGATCCAGTTCGCCCTTCCTGGCGCCGGCGGACTTCACATAGAGCCCGTGCGGAAACATGTGGTGCAACAGGCTCTCGGCCATCGGCGAGCGCACGCTGTTGAGCGCGCAGGCGAACAACACCGATTGCGGATCGCGTGCGCGTGGGGGCGCCGCCACCGCGATCAGCCTTTCCAGTGCAGGACAGTAATGAGCGTGAACAGCCGGCGCGAGGTCTCGAAATCCACCCGCACCTTGCCCTTCAGCCGCTCCTGGAGCGTGCGCGATCCCTCGTCATGGATGCCGCGGCGGCCCATGTCGATCGCCTCGATCTTGTCCGGCGTAGCTGTCCGGATCGCCTGGTAGTAGCTGTCGCAGATCATGAAATAGTCCTTCACGATCCGCCGAAACGGCGTCAGCGACAACAGATGCGCGACCACGGGCGAGCCGTCCTCCTTGCGAATGTCGAACATCAACCGGTTGCCGGTGATGCCGATATGCAGCGTGAACGGGCCCTGGCCGTCGGCGCCTTCCGGCGCGAACAGGTTCTGCTCGATCAGATCGTAGATCGCGATCGCGCGCTCATGCTCGATGTCCGGCCCGGAGCGGCCAATCGATTCCTCGTCGAGCGTGACGCCGACGATGCGATTCTGCGTGTCGTCCTGTGCGGGCTTGTTCATGACAGATTGAGGCGCAATCCCACCGAGCGCGCATGGGCGTCCAACCCTTCCGCTTTGCCGAGCGCCATCGCGGCAGGTCCTAGCGCACGGAGCTGGTCGGGGCCGCATTTCAGGATCGAGGTGCGCTTCATGAAGTCGTGCACCGAAAGCCCCGAGGAGAAGCGCGCCGAGCGCGCGGTCGGCAGCACGTGGTTGGACCCGCCGACATAGTCGCCGATCGCTTCGGGCGTATGCGCGCCGAGGAACACCGCGCCGGCATTGCGAATCCTTGCCGCGAGCGCATCGGCGTCCGTCGTCATGATCTCGAGATGCTCGGCGGCGATGGCGTCGGCGAGCGGGATCGCCTCACTAAGGTTCTTCACCATGATGATCGCGCCGAAATCGGCCCACGAAGCGCCGGCGATGGCAGCGCGCGGCAGCGTCTTCAACTGCGCTTCGACGGCCGCTTCGACATCGGCGGCGAGCCGCGCAGAGTCGGTGATCAGGATCGACTGCGCGCTCGCATCATGCTCAGCCTGAGCCAGCAGGTCGGCGGCAATCCAGTCGGCATTGCCGCTGTCGTCGGCAATGACCAGCACCTCGGAGGGGCCGGCAATCATGTCGATGCCGACCTTGCCGAACACCAGCCGTTTTGCCGCGGCGACATAGGCGTTGCCGGGGCCGACGATCTTTGCGACCGGCGCGATCGTTGCGGTGCCATGGGCGAGCGCGGCCACCGCCTGCGCGCCGCCGACGCGATAGATCTCGCTGACACCGCCGAGGCGGGCGGCCGCCAGCACCAGCGGATTGAGCTTGCCGTCGGGCGCCGGCACCACCATCACGAGGCGCGCAACGCCGGCGACCTTGGCCGGCACCGCATTCATCAGCACCGAGGACGGATAGGCCGCGGTCCCGCCGGGCACGTAGAGGCCGGCCGATTCGATCGCGGTGTAGCGCCAGCCGAGCTCGACGCCGAGCGGATCGGTGAAGCGCTCGTCCTTCGGCAGTTGGCGCGCGTGATAGGTCTCGATGCGGTCGCGGGCGAGCTTGAGCGCATCCAGCGTTGCGGCATCGCAGGCTTTCGTCGCGGCCTCGATCTCGGCGGCCGAGACGCGCAAGGAGGCCGCATCGAGCTCGAGCCGGTCGAACTTGCGCGTCGCCTCGATCAGCGCGGTATCGCCGCGCCTCGCCACATCATCGACAATTGAGCGCGCGGCGGCCTCGACGTCGGCCGAGACCTCGCGCTTGGCGGCTAGGAAGGCCACAAATCGCTGGTCGAAATCGGCACTGCTGCGGTCGAGGCGAATGGGCATGTGGCGATGGTCTTTTGGCTGGTCTCTGGGGGTGGATCGGGCTCACCAGGTCCCCTGCTCAATGGCGCGGCGGGCCACCGCCGTCAACCCTTGGGAGACGTCGTCCCGGCTTGACGCCGTCCTGCCCCCTGGTCCGCCTCCCCGCTTTCACCCGTCCCCAGTTCGTCCGTGCCCAGATCGGTCAGCTCGCATTCCAGACATTCGACGTCCAGCCGGATCGCGCCGCCATGGGCGAACAGGAGCAGTGCGCTGCCGCCAGGGGCGTTTTGACCGTGAAACTCGATGCCGACGAGGTCCAAGACCCGCTCGAGCGCGGCGAGGTCGATATTGCGCGACTTGCAGGCGAGGACGCGGTCGAAGCGGAGCGCGGAGACCAGCCGGCGCGGCTCGGCCTCGCCGTCCAGCGTCTGCTCCCAGTCCAGCCGGTTCATGCCGATCACCAGCCGCTTCTCGCCCTGCCGCCAGATGATGTCGGAGGTCTGCACCCGCGCGTCCTGCACATGGGTCGAGATGACGGCGAGGTCGTCGGCATCGAGCGCAATCAGCTTGAGTTGGGGCGGCATTGGCCTGCACCTCACATGGACCTCGCGGGGCTGCGCCTTAACGCGGCCGGACCGCGGCGGTTGCTGTAGAAGCTATCCGCCCGGTGGTCCGGAGGCCATCGCTATCGCGATCGCCTCCCCCGGTCAGGCGGCGGCTGCGAACTCCTCGAAGGATATGCCGGTCAGCGTCGCCGAGGCATCCCACAACATCGCCGCTGACGCGAGATCCATCGCCTGCGGCATGATTCTCGCCGGCGCCGGCGCGCCCTTCAATTCATAGAACCCGTTCGGACCATAATAGCCGCCCCCTTGCGCCGCGGGCGAGGTCGCGGCGAACAGCGTCGGCAGCGCGCCCTCGGCCGCGGACTGGCTGATATAGGGCTGGATCAGCCGGCCGATACGCCACGACAGGGTACCGGTGCCCGGACCATTGGCGATCAGCTCGGTGCGCGCATAGCCGGGATGCGCGGCCACGCTTTCGAACCCCCAGCCGGCAGCATCGCTGCGGCGCTGCAACTCCAACGCAAACATCAGCATCGCAAGCTTGGACTGGCAGTAGGCGCGCCAGGGCCGATAGGAGCGCTTACTCTGGAGATCGTCGAAATCGATTCGACCGGAGCGATGCGCAAGGCTTGCGAGCTGGACCACGCGCGCGCCCTGTGCACGGCGGAGCTGCGGTGACAGATGCGCCGTCAATGCGTAGTGGCCGAGATAGTTGGTGCCGAGCTGCATCTCGAACCCGTCGACCGTCTCGCAGCGTTTCGGCAAGGCCATCACGCCGGCATTGTTGACCAAGATGTCCAGCCGGTCATGGCTACCCGAAAACCGCCTGGCAAACTCGGCGACCGAACCGAGCCTTGCGAGATCGAGCTCCTCATAGGCGACCAGCGCGTTTGGGAAGCGATTGCAGATCAGCTCAAGGGCGCGCTGGCCCTTTGCCTCGCTGCGGCCGGCGAGTATGACGATAGCGCCGGCACCCGCGAGCGCCAGCGCGGTCTCATAGCCGAGCCCGCCGCTTGCGCCGGTGACGATTGCGGTCTTGCCGTCGAGCGAAGGAATATCGGCCGTGGTCCAGTCGGGCATGCCAGTCTCCAGCACGTTGGTTCTCATTGAAGCGCCCCGCGACCGCTCCAAATGTGCACTTAGTGCAAATTTGCAAGAGGTGAAAAATTGACCGCCGCGAAGACGGCCAGAAGCCGGGCCAGGCCCTTGTCGCCGAGGGAGAAATCCGCCCCCGCGATCGGCCTTCGGCAACGCAAGCGCGAAGCAACACGGGAGCGGCTGACCCGGGCGGCGATGGCGCTGTTCCTTCAGCGCGGCTTCGAGGCGACGACGATCGACGATATCGCCGCGGCCGCCGAGGTGTCACGCCGCAGCTTCTTTCACTATTTCGCGAGCAAGGAGGACGTGGTCTTCGCCTGGCAGGAGGATATCGCCGCCTCGCTCACCGAGGAGGTCGCGGCGCGCCCTGCGAGCGAATCCATGCTGACGGCCGCAGAAAATGCCATCGCGGCAGCGACGAAACGGCTGGATCCGGGCGAGGCGCTCGCCATGGCGCGGCTCAAACGCGACAATCCCACCCTGCAAGCGCGCGACCAGCTCAAATATGAGCAGCTCGAACGCGCGCTTGCGCAAGGGCTCGCCCGGCGCACGAACAAGAAGTCCGAAAAGCTCCGCGCGCGCCTTGTCGCGATGATCGCAACCGGCGCGATGCGCGTCGGCGGCGAAGTCTGGGCCACCGAAGACGCGCGCGAAAAGCCGGAAGCCTTCGTCAAGCGCATGTTCGACGCGATCAGAGGGATTTTGAAGTGAGGTGCTCTACCCCTTAAAAAAAGCCAGCAGGTCCGCGTTGATTGTCTCCGCTTCCGTGGTCGGCATGCCGTGCGGGAAGCCCTTGTAGGTCTTCAGTGTGCCGTTCTTCAGGAGCTTGGCCGAGAGCGGTCCGGAGTCGGCGTAGGGGACGATCTGGTCGTCGTCGCCGTGCATGACGAGGACGGGCACGTTGATCTTCTTCAGATCCTCGGTGAAGTCTGTCTGCGAGAACGCGACGACACCATCATAATGCGCTTTCGCGCCGCCCATCATGCCCTGACGCCACCAGTTCTGGATCACCGGTTCCGACGGCTTTGCGCCGGGACGATTGTAGCCATAGAACGGGCCGGCCGGCAGATCACGATAGAATTGCGAACGGTTGGCTGCGAGCTGCGCCTGCAGTCCGTCAAACACCTCCTTGGGCAGGCCACCGGGATTGGCCGGCGTCTGCACCATCAAGGGCGGCACCGCCGCGATGATCGCGGCCTTCGCCACCCGGCTCTCGCCATGGCGGGCAATGTAGTGCACGACCTCACCGCCACCGGTGGAATGGCCGACGTGAATGGCGTTCTTCAGATCGAGATGGGCGGTGAGTGCAGCGAGATCATCGGCATAGTGATCCATGTCGTGGCCGTCAGCGACCTGGCTGGAGCGGCCGTGGCCGCGGCGGTCATGGGCGATGACGCGGTAGCCGTGGTTGAGGAAGAACAGCATCTGGGCGTCCCAGTCATCCGACGACAGCGGCCAGCCATGGCTGAACACGATCGGCTGCCCCTTGCCCCAGTCCTTGTAGAAGATCTCGACGCCGTCTTTGGTGGTGATGGTGGGCATGATCTGCTCCTTATCGCTCTTGGAGTCATTCCGGGGCACGCGTAGCGTGAACCCGGAATCTGGAGATCGTCGCGCAGATTCCGGGTTCATCGCTGCGCGATGCCCCGGAATGACGAGTGCGAGCTCAGGCAAACGCCATCGGCCTGAAGCGGCGCCAGGCGCCGATGATCACGAGCACGAAGAACACCAGCACGATGCCCTGCACGACCGCGAACACAGGGCCCGACGGCGGAGCCGGCGGCACGGCCGGCGCCAGCGCCGCCAGTGCGGGCACCTTGAGGAACGACTGGATAATCAGCACGAAGACGTTGAGATAGAGCGACGTCATCGCCGTCACGACATAGATTGGTCGCCAGGCGCCGGAGAGCTTCATGCCATAGAGCGCGATGCAGGCGATCGCGAGCAGCACCAGCGAGAGGATGCCGACCATATGCGACGGCAACAGCTCCTTGAATGGAAACAGGAAGCCGGTGACGCTGGTCAGAATCGTGAACAGCAGGAAGATCGCGGTGAGAACCGGCATCGGCTTCGAGCCGAGCAGTCCGAACATCACGGCAAGACCGGCGACGATTGCGATCAGGCTGATGATGACATGGAGCATCGTGAAGGCAGGCAGGCTCAACCCAAGGACCATGGCTACTCTCCCCATTGAGATCGGGAGAATGGTATTACGGCCCTCATCGGATTGCCACACACGATGTTGCTACGCGCATGCGCCAAGCCATGCATTCGCCGTTCGACGCGGCAAATGCATGCATGTGTTTGCACAAGTGTCATATCGGCAATGTCAGGCGCTCAGTCTTGCGTCGAACGAGAAGGATCGGTTGCCGCCGCCGGCAGAGGTCGCGCCTACACCTCGCGCGTTTCGAAGATCTGCATCTCGACGCCGCCGGTTGCGAATACCCCAACGTCGGCTGCCGCCGCCTTGCCTTCCGGCGTACCAAACGCCTTCTGGATATCGCCGACGCTGTCAAAGGTCAGGATCGCGACCAGGTGGAATTGCGACGGACCGGCGGGTGTCCCGACCGGCCCCTTGCTCACCGCATACTTCTTCAGGCCAGGAAGCTTCTTTGCCAGCGGAATATGGATTTCGGCATAGTGCTTGTCGAAGGCCGCGGCATCCTTGGGCGTCTTGTAGAGCACGACGAGTTCAGCCATTTAGTCCTCCCGATTTTGTTGTCTCACCATTAAACCCTCATGGCGAGGAGGCGCGCAAGGGCGCGCTCCTCAAGATGAGGAGATGGAGTGCGCACCATAGGACAGATCAAAGCGCCGGTTTCGCGGCATCGCCGAGGAAACCGTGCAGGGCGGCCACGACCTGCGCGCCCTCGCCGATGGCGCCGCCGACCCGCTTGACCGAGCCGGAGCGCACGTCGCCGACGGCGTAGACGCCGGGCACGGAGGTTTCGAGCGGCGCGACGAGCCGGCCCTGGTTCTGCTCGGACTGCGCGCCGGTGACGACGAAGCCGCCACGATCGAGCGTGACGCCGCAGCCGTCGAGCCAGGTGGTCGCGGGATCGGCGCCGACGAACAGGAAAAGGTTGCGGATATCGGCGGCGTCCTCGTCGGTCGACAGCCGGCTCCTCCAGCGGATCCGTCGGAGCAGCGAAGCCTCGTCGCCCTCGAGCGCGACGATCTCGGTGTTGAACAACAGCTCGATGTTCGGTGTCGCCTCGATGCGCTCGATGAGATAGCGCGACATGCTGGCGCCCAAACCACCGCCGCGAATGATCATCAGCACTTTCTTCGCGTGGCCCGACAGGAACACCGCGGCCTGCCCCGCCGAGTTGCCGGCGCCGACGAGGGCCACCTCCTCGCCGGAACAGAGCCTCGCTTCGACCGGCGAGGCCCAATACCAGACGCCGCGGCCCTCGAATTTCTCCAAATTCTCGATTCCCGGCCGGCGATAGCGCGCGCCGCTCGCGACCACGACCGCGCGCGAGCGCAAGGTGTCGCCGCAGTCGAGCATCAGTGCGAAGGTGCCGCCAGCGCGCGAGCAATCCAGCGACTGCGCCGACATCGGGATCATGATGTCGGCGCCGAACTTCTGCGCCTGTGTAAATGCGCGGCCCGCGAGCGCCTGGCCGGAAATGCCGGTCGGAAAGCCGAGATAATTCTCGATGCGCGCGCTGGCGCCGGCTTGGCCGCCGAAAGCGCGGGTATCGAGTACGGCGACCGAGAGGCCTTCGGAGGCCGCATAAACAGCGGTCGCAAGTCCGGCCGGTCCGCAGCCGACGATCGCGACGTCATAGATCTTTTCGCCGCGGGGACCACCGATCATGCCGATCGCGCGTCCAAGCTCGATCTCAGTCGGATTGCGCAGCACGGTGCCGTCGGCGGTGACGACGAGCGGCCAGTCCTCGGGTTTTGGCGAATAGCGCGCGATCAACTCGGCCGCATCGTGCTCGCTGTCAGGGTCGAGCAGGTGATGCGGCTGGCCGTTGCGAGTGAGAAAACCCTGCAAGCGCACCACACCGGCCGAATGCGAGGGGCCGATCAGCACGGGGCCGCCGACGCCGCCCTGGATCAAACTGACCCGACGCAAGATCAGCGCGCGCATGATGCGCTCACCAAGATTGGCTTCCGCGACCAGCAGAGCGCGCAGCCGCTCCGGTGGGATCAGAAGCGTCGCGACATCACCGTCGGCACGGCCGTCGACCAGCGCGGGCCGCCCCGAAAGCTGGCCGAGCTCAGCCAGAAACTGGCCGGGCCCTTGGTCGATCACCGGCGTGACGTGACCAAGCCCGTCGCGCTGGGTGATGGCGACACGGCCCGACAGCACCACGAACATGCCCGGCCCGCGCTTGCCGGTCTCGAACAGCAGCTCGCCGCTCTCGTAATGCCTGATCTCACCAAATTGGCGCAGGCGCTCGATCTCGGCCGGCATCAGGGTCGGAAAGGTCTGCTCGGGGCGTGAGAAGTGCGAGATCAGTGTGTCCCTGTCGGTTCGTTCCGGTCCATCCTGCGCCATCACCGCTCTCGCTCATTCCAAAAAATCTAGCCGCCGGCCTTACCGGCGATCTCCTCATCCGGGGTTGGTTCGTCCTCCCGCGAGGGACCGGCCCCGGCGCGCTCGCGCGCCTGCGCCTTGCGCCGCTTCAGGTTCTCACGCAGCGCCGATTTCAGCCGATCCTGCCGGGCGCCCCCTGATCGCGTCTTGTCGTCGTTTTCGGTCATCACGGGCCCATCATCATGATCGATGGCATCCTGCCATCGATCGAGGACAGCTCAAGAGGCGGTGGCCGGCCGAAGCAACGAAGCGGCCAGAATTGGTCGAATTCAGGGTTGCGGCCAACTGGCCAGTTGGCTGGGGATTTTGCGGAACCAAATCGCCCCAAAGCGGGTCATTTCGGGTCAAATTAGCCGCTTCGGGTACGCAACCGGGCCGATTTATCGATTTCGCAGGGCAAGCGCGCTTGCGCAGAAGGGGGGCTTGTGGCAGACATCGCCCCGCTTGGCGGGCCCACGTCGCGGCCCGATTCTTTGCCAGCATTTGCTGCCGTAGCTCAGTGGTAGAGCACTCCCTTGGTAAGGGAGAGGTCGACAGTTCAATCCTGTCCGGCAGCACCAGTCTTCCCCATTCGCCGACGATGTCCCGTCCTGCACCTCACGGATGCCATGTTGATCAAACGCTCCCTGCCCTATGAAGGACTGCTCCACGAGATCGTCGAGCATAATGGCGTGCTCTATCTCGGCGGCGTCGTTCCCGAGGATGCCGGGCTCGACATGGCGGGCCAGGCCGACGACGTGCTTCGCCAGTTGAAGACCCTGCTCGAGGGGGCCGGCTCCGATCTCTCCTGCGTTCTGCAGGTGACGATCTACGTGACTGATCTCGCCGACAAGGCGGCACTCAACCAGGTGTGGAAGCGTTATTTCACCGCGGAGCATCTGCCGGCGCGTGCCGCGGTCGGCGTCGCGGATCTCGGCCCGGGCGTCAAGCTGGAACTGACGGCGATCGCCGCCCGCCGCTAGGCCTTTCCGGCCGGCGAGCCCTATCCCACGATGGTCTCCGGCAGCCGCGAGACCGGCGCAAGTGATCTTGGGGACCGGCGTCAGCCGTTCTCATCGATGGCGACGATCGTCTCATCGCGCGGCAAGGCGCACACGACACGCGTGGAGTTCGGCAAAGTAATCGTCAGCCACAAGGTCTCGTCGTCGTGCGCACCGATCGCGACGAGGGCTTCGAGGTAAGCCGCTTCGTGGTCGTCCGCCACGGAAAAGCCGGCACGCTTCAGCGTACCGCGCTCCTGTTCGTCAAACTTCACAATTGTCGTCTTGGCTTTTAAGAAGCCCCGCCGCTCGCCTTCTATCCGGGTTGGGTGCCGAAGCCTCGTTAATTTGTGGCAAGAAAAAGCGACACGCTATCGCGGACATGACCGCGATCCAACAGATGCGATCCTGTGCTCTGCGCTTCATCGGTAATCGAAAACCACTTTGCTTGATCGTGCACATGGCAGGCATTCGCGATCAGAAGATCACTTCTCAGCTTTCGTAGATTTAATTAGCCTTCGACAATCCAGAATCGATAGATCACATCCAAGGATCATCATATCCAAGAAGACTTGGCCGGGCGTGAAGGCGCTGTACGGACAAACAAGAATAACAGGCAAGCACAGCTACTTTTCGTCCCAGGAGAAACATGCGCGGCATCATCCATGTCGTGGATGACGACGTGTCATTCCGAACAGCTATCCGACGACTATTGGAAAAGACCGGCTACCGCGTCGTCACTTATGCATCGGCTCAGCAGTTGCTGGACCAGCCGCCAGACCTGGATGCCGGTGGCTGCATTCTTCTGGATGTCCGGATGCCTGACTTGAGCGGCCCTGAGCTTCAAAGCCGTTTGACCGAGCTCGGCTCGACGCTGCCCATTGTGTTTCTGACCGGCTACCCGGACATCAGCCTCACGGTGAAAGCGATCAAGGCGGGAGCGGACAACTTCCTCACCAAGCCAGTCGGTTCCACGGAGCTACTGAGTGCAATCGAAGCGGCGATGACGCGCCACGCGACAGAACGCGCGCGAAAAGGCGAATTGGATGTGCTTCGGGCCCGACTGTCGACGCTGAGCCCGCGCCAGCGGCAGGTCTTCGAGATCATTGTACAGGGCAAGACAAACAAGCATGCCGCGCGCGAGCTTGGCTGCGCGGAGCGAACGATCAAGGCGCATCGCCAAGCGATCATGGAGAAACTGAACGTTCAATCGGTGGCTCTACTGGTCACGATTGCCCAGCGGCTCGGCATCTCCGGTCCGGCGGAAGAAGGATCAGGGGTGAGCGAGTAGGTCAGCGTGACGGGCGGCGCATGACGCCGCCCGCGCGCGGCGCACGTAGCTGTCAGCTCAGCACGCCATACTTCCTGAACCAGGCCTGCGTCTGGGCCCAGGCATCCTCAGCCGCGTCCTTGCGATAGCTGGGGCGGTAGTCCGCGTGGAAGCCGTGCGGGGCATCCTTGTAGATCTTGAATTCGGCCGTCTTCTTGTTCTGCGCGAGGGCGGCCTTCATCTGCTCCACCTGCGCGACCGAAATGCCGGTGTCGGCTTCGCCATAAAGGCCGAGCACAGGCGCCTTCATCTCGGGTGCGAGCTGAAGCGGGCTCTTTGGCCACACCGGATTGGCGGGATCGACGATCGAGCCGTAGAAGGCGACGGCGGCCTTCAGCGCATCGCTATGGGCGGCATATTCCCAGACGTAGCGCCCGCCGCGGCAGAATCCGACCATGCCGAGCCTGTTGGTGTCCCCGCCTTGCGACGCGGCCCAGGCGACCGTGGCATCGAGATCGGCGAAAAGCTCGGCATCCGGCTTGGCGTTGACGACGGGCAGGAGCTCCTTGGTGTCGGTGATCTTGGTCAGGTCCGGCCCCTTGTTGGGGTAATAATTGGGCGCGATCGCCAATGCGCCGAGCTTGGCGAGGCGCCGCGTCACGTCCTTGATGTATTCGTGCAGGCCGAAGACCTCCATCGCCACGAGGACCACCGGCGGGCGGCTGACGCCGGCCGGACGCGCATAGTAGCCGGGCATTTCGCCCTCGCCGACCTTGATCACGGCATCGCCAGCCTGAAGGCCGGTCGTGTCGGTGGCGATGACGTCGGCGCGGACGGGTCCCGCGGCGAGCGTGTAACCCGCGGCGACCGCGGCGGTCGCGCTCATGAAGGCGCGGCGCGAGACCGGCGCGACCCTGGTCAACCCAACTACGTCGGCAGTCATGGTGGTTTCGGCAGTCATTCGGATTGTCCCTTCGTCTGATCTTCGAGCGCGACGAATTCCATCGGCAATTTGCGATCGAAACGCAAGTCACCAGCCCGAGAGGACTCGCGGGCGCGTAGCTGGCCTCCGCTGATTGCGGGTGCGGCGTCGCCGTCCTACACTCGATTCGTGGGCCGGGTCGCGCAACGATGATCTGCCAAAGTCCACTCGGAGGATGCTGGATGGACGTGATCCGCAGTCGCGCGTTCGAATTCGTCGAGAAGGTCGGGACGCTTCTCGACGCAGCCAGCGTTCTCGACGCGATGGGGCGTGTGCTTGACCAGCACGGCTTCGAGTATTTCTGTTGCGCCTACATTGCCCCGCTGTCGACGGAGCCTGCGCGCGAGGCCATTCTTGCCGAACGGTTGCCGGCCGGCTTCCTGGATATGTATTCGGAGGGGCGGTACGTGTGGAACGATCCGGCGCTGCGCCATTGCAAGGCGACCGTGCGGCCGTTCCGCTGGTTCAGGGAGGCGCCCTATGATCCGGAGCGGGAGCCGCGCGCCGCCGAGCTGGTACGGCGCGTCCGCGACTTCGGAATGGTGGACGGCTTCATGATCCCGGTCGCCTCGCCCACCGGCCGCATGGGGCAGGTCTATTTCGGCGGCGCCGCGATCGAACTGCCGGAACGCGAACTGCCCGCGCTCCACCTCATGGCGCTTTACGCCTTCGACCGGGCGCTGCGGCTGCGCGGCCGGCCTGACGTTCCGCAGCTTGCACTGTCACTGCGCGAGCGCGAGGTGCTGACACACGCTGCGCTTGGCCGATCCACCGACGAGATCGCCGATGCCCTGAGCATCACCGGACGTACGGTGAAGGCCCACATCAAGAGCTGCTGCGAAAAGCTCGGCGCAGTGACCCGCACGCAGGCCGTGATGATCGCGATGCGCGACCGCATCATCTCGCCGTAATCGCCCCAGTCAACGACAGGCTGACGCAGCACGCCGTTTTGTGGCACAACGGCTATCCCCGCCGACCCGACAAACGAGGCCAAGCATGCCCGCACCCAAGCCGCCTGCCTTCGAAACCCTGAGCCTGCATGCGGGCCAGCATCCGGATCCGGCGACCGGCGCTCGCGCGGTGCCGATCTATCAGACCACGTCCTACGTGTTCCAGGATACGGATCATGCGGCGGCGCTGTTCAATCTGGAGCGCGCCGGACACATCTACACGCGCATCTCGAATCCGACCACGAGCGTGCTGGAGGAGCGGCTTGCGGCGCTGGACGGCGGGGTCGGCGCGATCTGCACCGCCAGCGGCCAGGCGGCGATGCATCTGGCCATCGCCACACTTCTCAATGCCGGCGACCACATCGTGGCTTCGAGTTCGCTCTATGGCGGCACAATCAACCTGCTCGCACACACGCTGCCGCGCTTCGGCATCACCACGACATTCGTGAAGCCGCGCGACCACGATGCGTTCCGTGCCGCGATCAGGCCGAACACCAAGCTCGTGATCGGCGAGACCATCGGCAATCCGGGGCTGGAGGTGCTTGATATCCCGAAGGTCGCCGATATCGCGCATGATGCGAAAATTCCGCTCCTGATCGACAACACCTTTGCCACGCCCTATCTCAGCCGTCCCATCGAGCTTGGCGCCGACATCGTGATGCATTCGGCGACCAAGTGGATCGGCGGCCATGGCATCGCGATCGGCGGCGCCGTCATCGATGGCGGCCGCTTCGACTGGCGCGGATCGGGCAAGTTCGCCGTGCTCACCGAGCCCTATGCCGGCTATCACGGCATGGTCTTCGACGAGCAGTTCGGCACGGCCGCCTTCATCATGCGTGCGCGCACGGAAGGCCTGCGCGATTTCGGCGCCTGCATGTCGCCGACCAACGCATTCCAGCTCCTGCAGGGCGTCGAGACACTGCCCGTTCGCATGGACCGCCACATGGAGAACACGCACGCCGTGCTGGACGCACTGAAGTCCAGCAAGGCCGTCGACTGGGTGCTGCATCCCTCACTGGAGACCCACCCGGACTATCACCTCGCCAAGCAACTACTGCCGCGCGGCGCCGGCTCGATCGTTTCCTTCGGCATCAGGGGTGGCCGCGCAGCGGGACGCAAGTTCATCGAGGCGCTGCGCATGATCAGCCACCTCGCCAATGTCGGCGATGCCAAGACGCTGGTGATCCATCCCGCGAGCACCACGCATCAGCAGATGGATGCCGAGCAGCTCAAGGCGGCCGGCATCGGGGAAGAGCTGGTGCGGCTGTCGGTCGGCATCGAGACGGCCTCCGACATCATCGACGATCTCGCCCAAGCGCTACGCATCTCGCAAAAGGTCTGAAAGCCATGAAGCTCTCCGTCAACGGCGCCGAGGTGTTTGTCGCAACCGGCGGCCGCGAATTCGACAAGTCGCTGCCGACCGTGCTGTTCATCCACGGCGCGGGTTTTGATCACTCGACCTGGGCCTTGCATACGCGGTGGTTCGCCCATCACGGCTATTCCGTGCTGGCCCCCGACCTGCCCGGCCACGGCCGCTCCGCAGGCCCTTCGCTCAACAGCATTGCCGAGATGGCCGACTGGACCGCCGCCCTGCTCGGCGCGGCCGGCGTTGCGAAGGCGCATCTGATCGGCCATTCGATGGGATCCCTGATCGCAGTGGAGACCGCGGCGCGCCACGCCGACAAGGTCTCGGCGCTGAGCCTGATCGGCACGGCCGCAACCATGACGGTCGGGCCTGACCTGTTGAAGGCGGCAGAGGGCAACGACCAGGACGCCATCGACATGGTTTCGATCTGGGGCCTCGGCTTCAAGGCCGAGCTCGGCGGCAGCCTCGCACCGGGCCTGTGGATGCATGGCGGCGCGCAGGCCGTGTTGAAACACTGCGAGCCGGGCGTGCTGTTCAAGGATTTGTCCGCCTGCAATTCCTACACGAATGCGCTCGCCGCTGCCGCGACCGTGAAGGTGCCGGCGACGGTCATCCTCGGCGAACGGGACATGATGACGCCAGCGAAAGCCGGCAAGGCGCTGGCCGCCGCAATGGCGCATGCGAAGACCGTCGTGGTGCCGGGCGCGGGCCACATGATCATGGCCGAGCGCCCCGACGAGCTGCTGGCGGCGTTGAAGGGCTAAAGAGGATCAATCTGCCATTCTGCGCGTTGCGGTCAGGAAGCCCTCGTCAATGCCGAAGGGAACTTGACCCATGCCAAGACAAGAAATCATTCGCAAAGCCAGGCAGGACAAACGCGAAGGCAAATCGCCAAGCACGCAGGCCGGCGAATTCGTGAAGGACGAGATCGACAAGATCCGCAAGGGCAAGCATGGCGCGCGTTCGACGCGCCAGGCCATCGCCATCGGTCTTTCGGAGGCGCGACGCGCCGGCGTCGACCTGCCGCCGCCCCGCAAGGGACGTACAAAGAAGGCGACGCGCCGCAGCGCCAAATATGCCTATGAGGCCGGCCAGGGCAAACGGCATCCGAAGCGCCGGCCACGCGTTTCACGCGCCGTGGAGAATGTGCTGAAGAAGGAGCCGCGCTCGACCGCTTCACACCGCTCGCTCTCGAAGCAGGCCAAGCGCGCCGCGAGCCGACGCAGTGCAGCGTCACGTTCGGCAGCCGCGCGCAAGGCGAGCCGCACCAAGGGCGCGAAGGCTCGCTCCGCCGCCGCAAAGAAGGCGGCACGCACAAGGGCGCGCCACCGGAGCTGAGGGACGCGGACGTTCGGGTTCAGGAACCCGAATTCCACTTCCAGACGATATCGGTGACGTTGACCGGTTTCGGGATCAGACCGAGCTTTGCGAAGCGGTCGGCGACCGCCTGTTGGCTCCTGATCACCTCCGCATCTAGCGGCACGACACGATAATTCGAGCGGCCGACGAAGCGCCTGACCGCCTCGATGTCCACGCCGGTAGCCTCGGTCTGCGCTTTCGCAACTTCCTCGTGGTGGCTTTCGGCCCAAGCCCCCTCGGCCGCAAACGTCGCATTGAGCTTTCCGACCAGCGACGGATATTTTTCGACGAAGTCGGAGCCAGCGATGTAGAAGGCGTTCGGCTTGCCGATGTCCTTGTCGAGCGCAATCACGCGCGCGTTCTCCTTCAGCTCGGCAAGCGCGAAATACGGGTCCCAGATCGACCAGGCATCGACCGCGCCCTTGACGAACGCCACTGTCGCATCGGCCGGCGCGAGCGGCGCCGGCGTGATGTCGCTCCAGGTGAGGCCGGCTTTCTCGAGTGACGCAACCAGAAGATTATGCGCACTCGATCCCTTGCCGAAGGCGACGCGCTTCCCCTTGAGGTCGGAGAGCGAATGGATCGGCGAATCCTTCGGCACGATGATCGCCTGCGAAGTGCCGTCAGACGTCACCGCGGCGACATAGCGGATCTTGGCGCCGCCGGCCTGCGCGAAGATCGGCGGGGTGTCGCCGACAAAGCCGAAATCGACGCTGCCGACATTGATGGCTTCCAGCAGAGGCGGACCGAACTGGAAGTCGACCCATTTGATCTCGATGCCCAGCGGCTTGAAGGTATCCTCGATCGTGTGACGCTGGCGGATCGCCGGAAAGAAGCCGCCCTTCTGCGTGCCGATGCGGATTTCGGTCGGCTTGTCTTCGGCGCGCGCGGGAGCCGCCAGCGCAGTCGCGAGGACCAACGCAGCAGTCAGGACGTATCGTCGTGTGATCATGGCAGATGATTCCTGGTCGTCGCCGCTTCAGACGAAGAGCGATTGATTGATAAGATGGCGCCGCTCGGTGAATACGGCGCGTGCGGCGCGCTCGGCATCGCGGGCCGAACGGAACTGGCGGCCTTCGAGGCTGTCGAACAGCCGCTCGGAGGAGAAGAAGCGAAAGCCGCGCTCATCGCGCGCGATGATGCCGGCGGTGCGGTCGTGGACTTCAATGATGTAGGCTTGGGTCATGGCTGCTCGTTCGCCGAGGACGTCGGCGTTCCTGTCCTTGAAATTTTGTGAAGAGGGCGTGCTGAAGCGACGGTCAGCAGCAACAACAGGGGCCGGTCGCCGCAGAGAAACAGCGATGCGTCATGCCCTTGCGCATGTCGCCTTGAACTCGCTGGTCAGTCGTTCTCATTATGGGCTTTCGGCTCATGGAGCAGTTTCGATGCTCGGAATATCGGGCGATTGACCCGATCGGTCAATGAAATGGCTATCCATATTTCGCGCGGCGGCGTGCGGCCGCTTCTCTGCGCATCAGCACCAGCAAACGGAATCATCTCGCCGCGGCGTCACCTCGTCCCGCTTGCGGGGAGAGGTCGGAATTCAAGCGCAGCTTGAACTCCGGGTGACGGGAGCTTCCACGAGTAGGAAAGGAATCACCACATCGTCGCGGCCGCGCGCGCGGGCCAGGCGCGGTCGTACTCTTCGCCGCCGACCTTGTTCTCGCTCATTTCGGCGAGGATCTGACCGGGCGTCGGCAAGGACTTGGGATCGACCCGCTTGTCGGGATTCCAGAGATCGGAGCGGACGATGGCGCGGGCGCACTGAAAATAGAGCTCGTCGATGGTCATCACCATGACGCTGCGCGGCGCCTTGCCATCGACCTTGAAGGAGGCCAGCAGATCGGGATCGACCGAGATGTGGGCCCGCCCATTGACGCGGATCGCGTTGCCGGAGCCGGGGATCAGGAACATCAGCGAGACGCGCGAATCGCGGACGATGTTGCGCAGGGAATCGATGCGGTTGTTGCCGCGGCGGTCCGGCAGCATCAGCGTCTTCGGGTCATGAATGCGCACGAAGCCGGGCAGATCGCCGCGCGGCGAGCAATCGATGCCCTCGGGGCCAATGGTGGCCAGCGCGGCAAAGGGCGATGTCTCGATGAAGACGCGATAGAGCGGGGTGACGTGATCGGCGACCTTCACGGTCGAGGCGTCGTTGGTGGCGCCATAAATGGCTTCGAGCTCTTCGACCGTCGTAATCACCGTCATTCCACCTGCTCCTTTGCTATTCGCGCCAGCATTCGTTGCGGATCACGCGGACAAGCTGCCGGCCATGATAATCAGCGCTGCCGGCGTTGACGATCGTGACGTCGGCATGCGCCGCAGCGTCATCGACGTTGCGGCTGAGTCGCTCCGTAATGTTGCCGTCGCTGCGTCGCGCCCGCGCGGCGAGACGCTGGGCAAGGACGTCCGGCGGCGCCGTGATCGCGACCACCACGACGTTGGCATAGGCCTGGCGCAGCGCGTCGATCACCGTGCGCGAGACATTGACGACGACCGTGCGGCCTGCGCGGATATCGTCGTTGATATCGACCGGCAGGGCGTATGAGAGGCCATGTGCCTCCCAATGCGCAGCGAAATCCCCGTGGTCCAGCCCGCGGCGAAATTCGTCCGGAGTCGCGGACACATTGTCCTCGGCAGCAGACGCCTCCCGCGTCACGATCCGGCGCGGAAAGACCACATCGTGAGCTTCAGTGAGGGCGGCTTTGGCAAGACCAAGCAGCGTATCCTTGCCGGCACCGCTCGGACCAACGACCAAAACCAGGCGTCCAGGGCCGATCGCGGTCTCCTGTGGTGCAATCGACAGGCTCTCGCTCATGCGACGCGCCCTCCTTCCCGCCAGACGCTGCGAACGACGGGAACGCTGCCTGCAACGTGGACGCGGATCAAGTCGGCGCGCTTGCCGACCGCGATCTCGCCGCGATCGGTGAGCCCGACGGCCTCCGCCGGTGCCTTCGTCACCGTGCGGATTGCGGCCGGGAGGCTGATCGCCGGCACATGCTGCGGCAGTTGCAGCGCGGCCATCAAGAGGCTCGACGGAATGTAGTCAGATGACAGGATGTCCAGGAGCCCCTCGCGCGCGAGATCGATGGCGGCGATGTTGCCCGAATGCGAGCCGCCGCGCACCACATTTGGCGCGCCCATCAAAATGTCGATGCCGGCTGCGTGCAGGCCGCGCGCAGCTTCCACCGTGGTCGGAAACTCCGCGACAGCGACCCCGTCGCGGATCGCATCGGTGACGTTCTCCTCGGTGGTGTCGTCGTGGCTCGCCAGCGGAATTTTGTGTTCCTGCGCAAGCGCCACGATCTCTCGCATGTTCGTCGCGGCATAGGTCTGCTGGTAGGTGAAGCGTCTGGCAAAGAGCTCGTCGAGCTGGGCGTCGGTCATGCCACCACCCTTGCCGCGGTAGTAGTCGCGCAGCTTGACCTCGTCGCGAAACTGGCGCTGGCCGGGCGTGTGGTCCATCAGCGACATCAACCGCACGTCGGGACGACCGATCAGCTCCTTGGCCTCCTCGACGACGCTCGGCATCGGAATCTCGCAGCGCAGATGCAGGAAGTGATCGGCGCGCAGGAGATTGCTCTGGCGCGCCGCGGAGATCGCAGCGGCGAGCGTGCCGGCACGGCCGTCGACCTCCTCCGCGCCGTCCTCGCGCCAGACCCGCAGCGAATCGAGTACCGTGGTGATGCCTGACGTCGCAAGCTGCCCGTCATAGGAGATGACGGCGGCGACGGGATCCCAGAACACCTTTGGCCTTGGCACGTAGTGCGCTTCGAGATGATCGGTATGCAGCTCGATCAGGCCCGGCGCAATCAGGTCGCCGCCGGCGTCCTCGGCGCCCGCGGGCGCCCCGCTCTCGCCGATCTCGGCAATGCGCCCGTTCGCAAGAGCGATCCAGCCCTGCTCGATCACGCCATCAGCCAGCACGATCCTGGCGTTGGCGATCACGGTTTCATTCGGCTTCGCGTTCATTTCCAAATCCTTCAGGCCGCGGCGGCAAAACTGGTGACGTCGACGATACGGTCGGCGATCAGATGGCGTATCTCGTCGTCATGGACGATCGCGACCATGGCTGTGCCCCTGCGCTTCTTCCCTGCGATCAGCTCGACGACAACGGCGCGGTTGGCGGCATCGAGCGAGGCGGTCGGCTCGTCGAGCAGCAGGATCGGCAGCTCCGGAATGAAGCCACGCGCGATGTTGACGCGCTGCTGCTCGCCGCCGGAGAAGGTGGCGGGCGGAAGCTGCCAGAGTCGCTCGGGGATGTTGAGGCGATGCAAAAGAGCGCCCGCGCGCTGTCGTGCCTCGGGTCGCGCCACGCCGCTCGCGATCAGCGGCTCGGCGACGACATCGATGGTCGCGACTCGCGGCACCGCGCGGAGGAACTGGCTAACGTAGCCGATCGTGTCACGCCTGACGTTGAGGATCTGACGCGGCTCGGCGCTGGCAAGATCGATCAGGTTACCTCGATGGCGGATGCCGATGCGGCCGCCGTCGCAGCGATAATTGCCGAAGATCATTTTCAGGATCGACGACTTGCCCGCGCCCGACGGACCGGAGAGCACGACGCATTCGCCGGGATTGACGTGGAACGTCACGCCTCGCACGACAGGGAGCTCGACGCCACCCTGAAGGTGCATCGTAAATGTCTTTTGCGCGTTGGCGACGTCGATCATGGCGGTCATCGGGCGGCTCATGGCGGCAGAATCGAGGAGACGAGAAGTTGAGTATAGGGCTCGCGCGGGTCGTCGAGCACCAGGTCGGTCAGGCCAGTCTCGATGACCCGTCCGCCCTTCATTACCATCACGCGATGCGACAGCAGCCGTGCCACCGCGAGATCGTGGGTGACGATGATGACGGCGAGATGCAATTCGGCAACCAGGTTGCGCAAGAGGTCGAGCAGGCGGGCCTGCACGGAGACATCGAGGCCGCCGGTCGGCTCGTCCATGAAGACGAGGCGCGGCTCGGTGACGAGGTTACGGGCGATCTGGAGGCGCTGGCGCATGCCGCCGGAATAGGTGCGCGGTGCATCGTCGATCCGTGCGACGTCGATCTCGACGCGCTCCAGCCAGCTCGAGGCGGTGTCGCGGATGCGGCCGTAGTGATTCCATCCTACGGCCATCAGTCGTTCGCCGACATTGGCGCCGGCGGAGACCGCCATGCGCAGGCCCTGCGCGGGATCCTGGTGCACAAAGCCCCAATCGGTGCGGAACAGGAAACGCCGCTCGGCCTCGCCCAGCGTTGCAAGATCGCGTGTCACGCCATCGCGCATCCGGTAGGCGACGCGCCCACCGCTCGCGGACAGCTGGCCCGACAGGAGCTGGAGCAGCGTCGACTTGCCGGAGCCGGATTCGCCGACGATCGCCAGCACCTCGCCGGGATAGAGCGCGAAGGAGACGTCGCGACAGGCCGCGATTTTGCCGTAGGATTTGCTCAAGGCTTCCGCGACCAGCAGCGGCTGATCGTTCTCAGGCACAGGCTCAGCCATTTGATTCCCCCTGCGCCTTCTCCTTGTACGGCGCGGCGCTCAGGCTGCCGTGATGGCCGGCTGCCTGACGTTCCTCGCAGAAATCGGTGTCGGAGCACACGAACATGCGGCCGCCCTTGTCGTCGGTGACGATCTCGTCGAGATACGAATTCTCGGCGCCGCACAGCGCGCAGGGCGCGTTGAAGCGATAGGGCTCGAACGGATGATCCTCGAAATCGAGCGACACCACCTGGGTGTAAGGCGGGATCGCATAGATGCGCTTTTCGCGACCGGCGCCAAAGAGCTGCAGCGCCGGGCAATTGTCCATCTTGGGATTGTCGAATTTCGGCGTCGGTGACGGGTCCATCACGTAGCGCGCGTTCACCTTCACCGGATAGGCGTAGGCGGTCGCGATATGTCCGAACCGCGCGATGTCCTCATAGAGCTTGACGTGCATCAGGCCGTATTCGGCGAGCGCATGCATGCGGCGCGTCTCGGTCTCGCGTGGCTCGAGGAAGCGCAGGGGTTCGGGGATCGGCACCTGATAGACGAGCACCTGGTTCGGCCCGAGCGCCGTCTCCGGGATGCGGTGACGAGTCTGGATCACGGTTGCCACTTCCGTCGCGGTCGTCGTGGCGACGCCGGCGGTCTTGGCGAAGAATTTCCGGATCGAGATCGCGTTGGTGGTGTCGTCGGAGCCCTGATCGATCACCTTCAGCACGTCATCCGGTCCGAGAATCGCGGCCGTGACCTGCACGCCGCCGGTGCCCCAGCCATAGGGCATCGGCATTTCGCGGCTGGCGAACGGGACCTGATAGCCGGGTATCGCAATGGCCTTCAGAATCGCGCGGCGGATCATCCGCTTGGTCTGCTCGTCGAGATAGGCGAAGTTGTAGGCAGGCGCGTTCATTCCGCAGCCTCCTTCATCGCCTCGACGTCATTGGCCTCGGCAAATTCCTGCCGCAGCTTGCGCAGCAAGCCGAGCTCGGACTGGAAGTCGACATAATGAGGCAGCTTTAGATGCTCGACGAAGCCAGTCGCCTGGACGTTGTCGGAATGCGACATCACGAATTCCTCGTCCTGCGCGGGCGCAAGCACCTCCTCGCCGAGATCGCGTGCGCGAAGCGCGCGATCGACCAGCGCCATCGACATGGTCTTGCGCTCGCTCTGGCCGAAGGCGAGGCCATAGCCGCGGGTGAAGCACGGCGCTTCCGTGGCCGAGCCCTTGAATTGGTTGACCATCTGGCATTCGGTGAGCTCGATGGCGCCGAGCGGCACGGCAAAACCGACGTCCTCGGCGAAGAAATCGACCTCGACCTCGCCAAAGCGAATCTCGCCGGCGAAGGGATGGTTACGGCCGTAGCCGCGCTGCGTCGAGTAGCCCATCGCCAGCAGAAAACCTTCGTCGCCACGCGCGAGATTCTGCAGGCGCAGGTCGCGGTCGGCCGGAAAATTCAGCGGCTCGCGCGTGAGATCCCCGACGCTCGCGCCGTCTTCAGCTTGCGGCGAGGCCTCGATCAGCCCGTCGCGGCCCAGGATGTCCGTCACGCGCGGCGTGGCCGCGGTCGACGCCTCTGCCGTCGCCGGCGCCTCGGGCACAAATCCCTCGGCGAGCGTCGGATCGAGCAGGCGGTGCGTGTAGTCGAAGGTCGGCCCGAGAATCTGGCCGCCCGGAATATCCTTGAAGGTCGAAGACACCCGCCGCTGCACCCGCATGGCACCGGTATCGACCGGCTCGCTTGCGCCAAGGCGCGGCAGGGTGGCACGAAAGGCGCGGACCAAAAAGATTGCCTCGATCAGATCGCCGCGCGCCTGCTTGATGGCGAGCGCCGCAAGCTCGCGGTCATAGAGCGAGCCTTCGCTCATGACGCGATCGACGGCAAGACCGAGCTGCTCGGAAATCTGGTCGAGCGAAATTTCGGGTACGCTCTGGTCGCCACGCCGCGCATGCGCGAGCAGGCGATGGGCGTTCTCGATGGCACGTTCGCCACCTTTGACTGCGACATACATGCTACTGGCTCCCCTTGTTCGCGACACACGTGGTACGGGGGATCGCAACCACGGCGTCGTCGGCGACCAACACCACGTCGATGCCACGCGGAAACGGCGCCTCGTTGATGCGTAGGCGCACGAAGAGGTCGGCCGGCCTGATTGCTACGTGAAGCGTCGTCACGCCGTCGATACCCGGGCCACGAAGCTCGAAGGCGCCCCCTGCGTCGAGGCTCTCCACTTGCAGGATCACCGTGGTCGAGCGATCCGGATATTCGTTACTTCCGAGCGCAAATCGCTCGAGTGAAGGAAGCATGGCACCGTCGGCGATCAGCGCAAAGCTCGCGACCGAAGCATCCTGGATCACCGGCGCGCCGGTATGGAATTTCAGCCATTTTGGGACGTCGGAGTTCTCCGACATTCGCGCATCGAGCCAGAGCGGCGTATCGTGGTCGAACAATGTGAGCGCGATCGCCGCGGTCCCGCGCATCATGGGACCGGGCGTGCCTGCGACCGGCACGATGCGCTGGACCGAGCCCGGCCGCGCCATCGCGTCCATGACCGAACGAAAGGTCGATTGCGCCGACAACACCTTGTCGGCGAAACCCGGCGGCAGCTCCGCAATCGTGGTCATGGCCTCACCCCTCACCGCGCACCATGGTGTAGAAATCAACCTTCGTTGCGGCCGTCTGCGCGCCGCGCTGCGCCTGCCGCGCGTGCAGGTCCGCGCGCAGCGGCGCGACGACCTCACGTTCGACGAGGGCACCAAATTCTACCGACTGCACGAGCGCGTCGCAGAGCGCGATCAGCCTGGCCTTCTCACCGTCGCGGCCGAGCGTATAGCCGAAACCGACCTCGCCGCTCGCAAGCCGCACCGCGGCGCGCGACACGGTGGCTTCGCCCAGGTTGAACGGCGCACCGTCGCCACCGACGCGGCCGCGCAGCATCACCAGGCCGTTCTCTGGCGCGCGCAGGTCGTCGTGTTGCGGCAGCGCGATTGTGCTGAGACGCTCGGCGATGTCGCCGGGTTCGGCGTGCGCCAGCACGGCCATCGCCGCCTTGCGCCGCGTCGTGAGGCTGTCTTGCGGGGTCACGTCATTCCACCAGGCTTGCCGAATTCAAGTTGTCTATGATAATAGACAACTTGATAAGGAAGCGCCATGACTGTTTCGTGACAACCGTATGATTTTCGGGATAGGCTGTTCCCCATTATGAGCCTTCAGGACACCGCCTCTTCCGGCGTCGCGCTGTGGCGCCTGGTCGCCGACGGCATCGAGCGCGGCATCGCCGACGGCCGCTTCGCGGCCGGCGAGAAGCTGCCGGGCGAGATGGAGATCGCCGAGACCTATCGTGTGAACCGCCATACGGTGCGGCGCGCGCTGGCGGCCCTTGCCGAGCGCGGCCTGGTGCGCGCCGAGCGTGGCAGCGGCACCTATGTCGAGGCGCAGAAGCTCGCCTATCCACTGCGCTCGCGTACGCGCTTCTCGGAGATCGTCGGCGCCGGCGGCCGCGAGCCGCGCGGACAGTTGATCGAGGCGTCGGAGGACGTGGCGAGCCGGGAGCTCGCGCGGGAGCTCGGCGTGAAGACCGGGGCGCGGCTGGTCCGGATCGAATCCGTGCGCTTGGCGGACCGCACGCCGATCTGCGTCTCGACGTCCTGGCTATCAGCCGAACTCTTTCCTGATGCGGGCGCGGTATTCGCCGCCACACGCTCGATGACAAAGCTGCTCGCGCATTACGGCGTCCGCGACTACCGCCGCGGCTCGACCCGGATCACCGCCGGCATCGTCGACGCGACCGACGCCGCGCGGCTCGATCTCGCGCTCGGACGCCCGATCCTGGTGGTCGATTCCACCGACCTCGATCCGGACGGCAAGCCGCTGGTGACGAAACGCTCGCGATTTGCGGCGGAGCGGGTGGAGTTCTTGGTGGAATCGTAGGGTGGACAAAGGCGCACTTGCGCCGTGCCCACCCTCTCTCCGAGGTCGCGACAGAAGCGGTGGGCACGCTTTGCTTTGCCCACCCTACGAGAGCAGCCGCTCTATGCCACAGCCCGCCTGCCGATGATGGCAAAGCGCAGCTTGCCGGAGATGAAATCGATCGCGGCGACAGCGACCAGGATCATGAGCACGAGGAACGACACCTTCTGCCATTCCAGCACGCGGATCTGCTCGGCGAGCTGAAGCCCGATGCCGCCGGCACCGACGATGCCGATGATGCTGGCCGAGCGCGTGTTCGATTCGATGAAGTAGAGCACCTGGCCGGCGATGACCGGCAGCACCTGCGGCATCAGGCCGAAGCGGATCTCATGCAAGGCGTTGCCCCCTGACGCCCTGATGCCCTCGACCTGCTTCTTGTCGGCCGCCTCGATCGCCTCCGAAAACAACTTACCGAGCGCGCCGAAGTCCGAGACCATGATCGCGAGCACGCCGGCGAACGGCCCGAGCCCGACGACATTGATCCAGACCAGCGCCCAGATCAGCGTATCGACGCCGCGGATCGAGTCGAGGAAGCGGCGCACCGGAAAGCGGATGATGTTCGGCGGCACGATGTTGCGCGCCGCGAGCAGGGAAACGGGCAGCGCCAGCGTTGCGGCCAGCGTTGTGCCGAGCAGCGCGATCGACAGCGTCTCGCCGAGCGCCTTCAGATAGAGCGGCAACGACGTTCCGGGATCGGGCGGGATCATCATCATGGTGATCCAGCCGAGCTGCTTGAGGCCCGCGATGAACTTCGCCGGTTCGAAGCCGAGATCCTGCAGGCCGAAGATAAAGACGGCGAGCGCGGCCACAATCATCGCCGGCATCGCCAGACGCGCGGCCGCCGGCCGCTCGAAGGCCTCGGGATATTTCGTCCGCAGCGCTGCGGTGTCGGGCTTCTCGAACTGCTTCATGACCGTGCATCCCTGCCGAACAGCCGCGCACGCAACCAGCCAGTCGTGATGTCGATGACGAAGATCGTGAGCACGATCATCAGCAGGATCGCGCTGACGTCGGAGTAGTAGAATTTTCGGATCGCGACCACGAGCTCCTGGCCGACGCCACCGGCACCGACGAAACCCATCACCGAGGATTCGCGGACGTTGATCTCGAAGCGCAGCAGCGCGTAGCTGACATAGCCGGCCGAGACCTGCGGCAGCACGGCAAAGCGCATGCACGAGAGCCAGCTCGCGCCGGTCGAGCGCACGCCTTCGACCGGCTTCATGTCGGCATTCTCTACGATCTCGGCGAACAGCTTGCCGAGCGCGCCGGTTGAGTGAATGGCGATCGCCAGCACGCCGGCCATCGGCCCGAGCCCGAAGGCCATGACGAAGATCAGCGCAAACACGATGCCCGGCACGGTGCGGGCGAATTCGAGCAGGCGGCGAACCGTGAAGCGCAGCCAGGGCGCCGGCGACGTGTTCTCCGCGGCGAAAAAATTCAGGCAGAAGGCACAGACCGCGCCGATCAGCGTGCCGACATAGCTGATCAGCAGCGTCTCACCCAACATCTTCAGCCATTTGCGCCAGCCCCACAGCCATTCACCGACGTCGGTCCAGACGCGCTGGCCATTTTCGAGCGTGAGGATGCGATCGAAATAGCTGACGAAATTGCCGAAATAGGTGAAGAGCGTCCGGACGTTCACCTCGGCCCCGATCGCTGCAATCAGCAGCGCGACGGTGAACAGCGCCGTTCCCAGCAGAAGCCGCAGCCGCTTGCGCGCCACCGCCTGGCCATAAGCGGCATTCAGTGCAGCAAGTTGGTGCTCGGGGAGGATCGAGACCGCGATCGTCATGTGGTTGGGATCACCAGCCGGTCATAAAGAAGAGCCGGGTCGATTGACCCGGCTCCAGTGCGTCGTCCCGAATATCAGGACGCCTTCTTCTTGCGTAGCGCGTCGACGAACTTGATCAGCTCGATCGTGCCATCCCAATCCTTGGTGGTCGCGGGATGAAAACCCTTTTTCTGGCCGTCCGAGAGCCGATCGAACGCAGCCTTGTCCTTGGTGGGCGAGTCGAAGAATGCCTTGGCGATCGCGGCCTTCAGGTCATCGGGGAGGTCGGAGCTATAGGCGTACATCGAAGGGCCAATGATCGGCGCCGACTTGTGAATGATGCGGAAATCGTCCTTCTTCATCGGCGAGCCGTCGGCGTTCTTCAGCATGCCCTTGGTCAGCATCTGCGCCAGGGTGGAATCGTCGTCGCTGGTCCATTGGTTGGCGGCAACATCGACCGTGCCCTGCGCCAAGGCAAGGATCGCATTCTCATGGCTGCCGGTGAAGACGACCTTGCTGAAATACGTGTCGACATCCGCGATGCCCATCTTGTCGAGCTCGAAGCGCGGCACGTTGTTGCCTGAGGTCGAATTCGGATCGACCAGGCCGAGGTTCTTGCCCTTCAGCTCGTCAATGCTCTTGTAGGGGCTGTTCGCCTTGACGAAGAACACCGAATAATAGCCCGTGCCGCCATCCGCGTTCAGATCGCTCGCAAAGGCGTCCGTCTTGACGCCGGTCAGCCGGGCGCGCGCAAACGAGGCCGACCCATAACTTGCGATCTGGATGTTGCCGGCACGCTGACCTTCGATCACGGCGGCGTAGTCATTGGCGATCCGCAGCGTGACCTTTACGCCGAGTTCCTTCGAGAGGTAGGTCATGAACGGAGCCCAGCGTTCGGTGACGCCCGAGGCGTTCTCGGCCGGGACAACGGCAAATGTCAGCTCCGGATATTTCGCTTTCCAGTCTTCGGCAGACGCAGATACGGTGAAGGCCAGCGCGGCGGCGCCGGCAAGTACGATGCGACGAGTGATCATGATACCCTCTTGATCGGTTGGACGCGGTAAACGCAAAAACTTGGGTCGGGGCTCAGGCGGCGGCAGCGCTGCCGAGCGCTGGAACGGCTTCGGGCGCCGGCAGTGGCACGCCACCCATGACTTCGCTGGCTTCGAGATCGTAGAGCTCACGCGCGACGTGCTCGGTGAGCGCCGACGGCGCGCCGTCGAACACCACGCGGCCCGCCGCCATGCCGATCAGACGGTCGCAATAGCTGCGCGCCAGATCGAGCGAATGCAGGTTGCAGATCACGGTGATGCCGAAATGCTTGTTGATGCGCAGCAGCGCATCCATCACGATTTTCGTGTTGCGCGGGTCGAGCGAGGCGATCGGCTCGTCGGCGAGGATGAGATCAGGCTGCTGCACCAGTGCGCGAGCGATCGCGACGCGCTGCTGCTGGCCGCCGGAAAGCTGGTCGGTGCGCTGCGCCGCGAGCGAGGCCATGTCGAACTGCTCGAGCGCCGACATCGCCAGCGCCCTGTCCTCCTCTAGCCAGGCCTGCGTCAGCGAGCGCCAGGCCGGCATCGCGGCAAGGCGGCCCATCAGCACGTTGGTGAGCACGTCGAGGCGGCCGACGAGATTGAACTGCTGGAAGATCATCGCGGCGCGGGCGCGCCATTGCCGCAGCTCCTTGCCGCGCAGCGCGGTGACGTCGACGCCGTCGAACAGGATGCGCCCCTCCGTAGGCGTCACCAGGCGGTTGATGGTCCGCAGCAAGGTCGACTTGCCGGCGCCCGAGCGGCCGATCACGCCGACAAAGCCGCCGGGAGCAACCTCAAACGAAGCACTGTCCACCGCGGCTTTTGTGCCGAAGCGGCACGTCAGACCTTCAAGCACCAGCATGCAGGAGCTCCCAACTAGCTGGGCCCAACCGCTAACGCCGCCGCTTTACATTTGTGTGACAGGGGCAGGGCAGTGCGGCGATGCTACGCACGCCATCCCCCGTCATCTCTTCGTCATGACATCGTCATCAAGGCGCTCGAAGACGAACGCCCCTCTCCCGTTGACGGACGCATCATGGTCGCCAAAGCGCTTTCGGTCCAACCGACCATCGATTCCACGGCCAAGCTTCACGAGATCAAGCTCGGCGCCTATTGCGAGGTCGGCGCGCGCACGATCCTGCACGAGGTGACGATGGGCGACTATTCCTACGTCGTGAACGATTCGCAGATCACCTACACGACGATTGGAAAATTCTGCTCGATCGCAGCGATGACGCGTATCAATCCTGGCAATCACCCGATGCAACGCGCCAGCCAGGCGCATTTCACCTATCGTGCGAGTGCCTACTTTCCGGGCGAGAGCGACGAGGCCGAGTTCTTCGACTGGCGGCGCCAGCATCACGTTTACATCGGTCATGATGTCTGGATCGGCCATGGCGCGATCGTGCTGCCAGGCCGCAATATCGGCACCGGCGCCGTGGTAGCCGCAGGCGCCATCGTCACCAAGGACGTCCCCGCCTACACCATCGTCGCCGGCAATCCGGCCCGTCCGGTCCGACGGCGGTTCTCCGACGAGATCGCCGACCGCCTGGCAAGGCTCGCCTGGTGGGACTGGCATCACGAAAGCTTGCGTGAGGCCTTGCCTGATTTCCGCAAGCTTGGGATTGAAGATTTCCTCGCAAAGTACGAAGCACGGATCGTTGCCAACCAGTCCTCTCCCAGCAAGCGAAGCATCCCCGCGTGACTGAAATTTATCTTGAAGGCGGCCGGGCACTGATCGGCTCGGAGATCGTCGAAACCTCACTCGTCCTGTCCGGGCAGGAAATTGCAGCAATCGATCGCGGCCGCGCACGTGCGCCACTTGCGATCGACGCCCGGAGTCTTTTGGTCTTGCCGGGCATCGTCGACCTGCATGGCGATGCCTTCGAGCGGCAGATGATGCCGCGCCCTGGCGTCGACTTCCCGATCGACGTGGCGCTCGCCGACAGCGACCGGCAGGTGATCAGCAACGGCATCACCACCGTCTTCCACGGCACGACCTGGTCGTGGGAGCCGGGCCTGCGCTCTGGCGACAATGCACGGCGCCTGCTGGTGGCGATCGAACGCTTGCGGCCGCAATTTGCCGCCGATACCCGCTTCCATCTGCGGCACGAGACCTACAATCTCGACGCGGAGGACGAGATCGGCCAATGGCTCGCCGAAGGACGGATCGATCTGTTCGCCTTCAACGATCACATGGCTGCGACCATCCGCGATCTTTCAAAGCCGAACAAGCGCGGCCGCTTGGTTGACCGGACCGGACTGTCCGACACGGCTTTCGAAGAGCTGGTCGGTCGCGTCGCCGCTCGCGCGGCGGACGTCCCGGCGACGACCGCGCGGCTTGCTGCGGCGGCCCGCGCGGCCGAGGTACGGATGCTCTCGCATGACGATTCGACACCGGCGGTGCGCAAGGCGTATCGTGACATGGGCGCCACGATCGCCGAATTTCCGGTCAACGAAGAGACGGCGCGCGCGGCCGCGGAGGCCGGCGACGCCATCATCTACGGCGCGCCCAACGTGGTGCGCGGCGGCAGCCATACTGGCTGGACCAAAGCCTCCGACATGATCGCCAAGGGACTCTGTTCGGTGCTGGCCTCGGACTACTACTATCCGGCGCAACTGCTCGCCGCCTTCCGGCTCGCGGCCGATGGCGTGCTGCCGCTGGCGCAGGCCTGGAAGCTGATCTCGGAAGCTCCGGCAGAGGCCGCGGGCCTGTCCGATCGCGGAACGATCAAGGAAGGACGGCGCGCCGACATCCTGCTGGTCGACGACACCGTGCCGCTGCGGCCGCGGGTGGTCGCGGTGATCGCTGCAGGCAAGCTCGTCCACCTCACCGATGGCTCGCGCCTGCTGGGCTCAGCCGCGGCGCCGCGTGAGGCTGTCGCCGCCGTCTAAACCCGCTATAGCTGAGGCGATGACAGGTTTTCCCCGCTACGCGATCTACTATGCCGCCGATGCCGAGAGCGTGCTATCGCGCTTCGGCGCCGGGCTGCTCGGCTATGATGCCCATGGCGGCCGCGAGTCGCCCTTCCCTGCAGAGGCGCTGCACCTTGCAACCGATTGGCATGACGTCACGGCCGATCCCCGCAAATATGGTTTTCACGGCACGCTGAAGGCGCCGATGGCGCTGGCGGGGGGCAAGACCGAGGCCGAACTGGTAGCGGCGTGCGCAGCGTTCGCTGGCAAGCCGCGGCCGATCCCCGTGATTCGTCCGATCGTGGATTCCATCAGCGGCTTCATTGCGGTGATCCCGGCCGAGCCCGTCGGCGAATTGACACAGCTCGCCGCCGATTGCGTGCGCGATTTCGATGCGTTTCGTGCGCCGCTGACGGCGAACGATCGCGCGAGGCGCAACCCGGATAGGCTGCCCGAGCGGCAGCGCGATTATCTCGATCGCTGGGGCTACCCCTACGTGATGGAAGAATTCCGCTTTCACATGACGCTCACGGGCCGGCTCGATGCGGAGCGGCGTGGGCCGATCGTCGAGATGCTGCGGAAGCGGTTTGCCGAGCTGCGCCTTGTGACGCTCGCCATCGACCGCATCGCGCTGTTCCGACAGGAAAACGCAGCGGCACGCTTTCACATCATCGGAGAGTGGCCATTGGCGACGTAGGGCTCATCGCCAGCTCGCGAGATTGAGTGCGAGCGCGGCTGCGCCAACGAAGATGAGGCTCGCGGCCCAGACCGCGTCCAGATTGAACCAGCTTCGCGACACGAACTTAAGACCGAGATAGCGGTAGACCAGCCACGCAAGGCAACCACCCGCGAAGACCATTGCGACGACGTGCGCAAGCGAAACCAACACCGCCATCGCAAGATTTGCCGTGATGAGGGAGCCGGCTGCTTGGTGGCCGACGTCGAGGTCCGCGACCTGGCATAGCCCGAGATAGATCGGCACCAGCATCAACGCGGCGCCATGGGCAAGAGCGATGGCAAACGACCACAGCGCCAGCTGCGTTGGCGGTATCCGCGCCAGTGCCCGCGGATGGCGCCTGTTGATGAAGCGAAAGATGCCGAAACCAATCACGAGGAGGCTCGCGCCGAGTTGGATCGGACGCTGCCATTCGGCCAGGGTCAGCAACAGCGCGAACGGCAGGAGCACCAGGAATGTCGCCAGCAGATGGCCGGCCGATAGAGCGCCCAGCGCTCCAAACAGCGCAGTCGGGCTTCGTTCCATGAGCCCTGCCGAAACCGCGAGCGGCCATCCCATCCCCGGATTGAGCCCGTGATAGATGCCGCTCGCAATAAGAGCGAGCCAGAGCCAGACAAGTGTCCGGCTCGCCTCTCCCCAATCTAGGCCGACGGATAGCAAAAGGAATCCGTCGAACAGTCGCCGCCCTCAAGTCTGATCTGGTGCGCCCGGTAGCCGTCCGGGAAGCTGACGAAATAGTCGCTCGCGAGTTCGAGGCCGCCGTTGCGACCGACATTGGCCATCACTTCGACGCCGGGAACGCCATCGGGATAGAACTGGTCGTCCCAGGTCGAGTAGAGCGAGTTGGTCCAGTACACCCGCTTGCCGTCGCGGCTGATCTCGACCATCTGCGGGCCACCTGCATATGCCTTGCCGCTCGGATGCGGCGCGCGGCGCACGATGCCTCCGGTGTACACCGAGCCCGCGAGCTTGGGTTTCCGGGGATCGCTGACGTCGTACTGGCGCATCTCGCCGGTGCCCCAGCAGGAGACGTAAAGGAACCTGTCGTCCATCGACAGATCGATGTCGGTCACCAGTGGCGGGACGGCACCAAACCCCTGCAAAAGCGGCGGAAGCTTTTCTTTGGCGGCAGGCTCCGGCGGGATGGTCGCGGTCTTCTCGGCATGGAATTTTCCGCCTTCGCGCCACCAGGTCCAGATCGAGCCTTCCAAATTGGTGGTATCGACCACCACGCCGGCAAAGCCGTACTCACGAACCGGATCGTGCGCGGGCCGCACCTCCAGCGCCATCTGATGGTTCGCACCGAGATCGATGGTCTGGACGTTGCGCCGTGCCCGGAGATCCCAGAAATGGAGCCGGTGGCCATATTTGTTCGACAGCAGATCTTCGGGAACGATGCCGTTCTCGAATTGCGGCGGCAATCCCCACTCGCTCGTCACCATGTAGTCGCGCGGCAGATTCCACCAGAAGTCATAGTGCAGCGTCTGCGGACCGCGATCGATCTCCCAGCGACCGAGCACCTCGAACGTCTCGCAATCCATGATGAAGACGCCGGGAGGCCCGCTCGTGCCGTCCTTGCCGCCGCCGCCGAGCGTGCTGACGTAGATGCCGTCCGGCCCGCAATGGATGGTGTGTGGTCGCGAGTAGCCGGTTTTCTTGAAGACTTCCTCCGGCTCGATGATCTTGAGAATCTTAGCTTGGGTCGGATCGGGCCTGGTGTCGATGATGTAGATGCGCGATGAGCGCAGGCCGGGAATGATGAGATAGCGTCGCTCGATGAACGCATGTCCGGCGAGCGGAGACAATGCGGATGAGCAGGCATTCCATCCAAAGTGATGAAACTCGTCGCCCTTGTTCGGCATCGTCACGGTGTGGACGATCTTGCTATAGGTCGGCGATCCCGGCTTGACGTCGATGACCGCGAGTGCGTCGGGCTTGGAGAAATCCGGGCTGAGCAGCAACGTATAAGCGAAATTTTCGGGCGGCGCTTCCATCGCGAGTCTTGGCGATGCGTGGAAGGTCGGATCTGGCCGCATTGTCATGGCACTGCCTCCCTGTTTGCGTCGGCTTGCGCCAACCTGGCCCGGGATAACGGCATAATGAAGTGCTGACGCGCGATGTCTCGAGGTGCTGCGCGGGCCTGGTTGGCCCGGGAACATTACGTCATCGCACAGTCGCGCGAAACCGGCCGAAGCGCGCCAATTCGACGCTTCGCCCAAACGGCAGGGCTATCGCATAGGGATTCCTACTGTTCCTGCAGCCGCCGCTTCAACAAGCTCGGTGTCGTCCCCGCGCAGGCGGGGACGACAGCGGAATATGTGGCTCGCTACTTCCCCCAGCGCAGCGCCAACGCGTCGCGTTCCTTGGCGAGCTCGAGCAGGCCCGCGCGCGTGGCCGGGTGCAGCGGTTGCAGGGGATGGCGCACGGCGTCGGACTTGATCACGCCGCCGGCCTGCATCATCGCCTTGCAGGCGATCAGGCCGCACTGGCGGTTCTCGTAGTTGATCAGCGGCAGCCAGCGCTCATAGGCGGCCTTCGCCTCCTCGCGCTTGCCAGCGAAATAGGGATCGATGATCTGACGGATGCCGTCGGGATAGCCGCCGCCGGTCATCGCGCCGGTGGCACCGGCGTCGAGATCGGCCATCAGCGTGATGGCTTCCTCGCCGTCCCACGGGCCTTCAATATCCTTGCCGCCCGCCTCGATCAGGCCGCGCAGCTTTGCGGCAGCGCCGGGGACCTCGATCTTGAAATAGCGGATGTTGGAAAACTCCCGTGCCAGCCGGGCCAGCAATTCCACCGACAGCGGCGTGCCCGCGACCGGCGCGTCCTGGATCATGATCGGAATTTCGATCGCCGCCGACAGCACCTTGAAGAATTCGACGATGCCCTTCTCAGGTACGCGGAAGGTCGCGCCGTGATAAGGCGGCATCACCATCACCATGGCGGCGCCGGCGGCCTCCGCCTGCTTGCTGCGCGCCGCGCACACGGCCGAGGAGAAATGGGTGGTGGTGACGATGACGGGGACGCGGCCGGCGACATGCTCCAGCACGGCATGCATCACGGTCTCGCGCTCGGCGTCGGTCAACACGAACTGCTCGGAGAAATTGGCGAGGATGCAGATGCCATTCGAGCCGGCATCGATCATGAAATCGATGCAGCGACGCTGGCCCTCGAGGTCGAGCTCCCCACGCTCGTTGAAGATCGTGGGGGCGACGGGAAAGACGCCCCGATACGGACGCTGGGCTTTGCTTTGGGGCGTGGCCGACATCGAAACTTACTCCCTGGATTTCTTGCCGCGACTTTCTGGTGGGCCGCCCGCAATGCCGCGCGAGCATGGTACCGCTACCATTTAGCGCGGTCGCGCAGCTGCGGCAATGCCGATCGCGGCGGGAACTTCAGATCTGACGAGTCTACGCCGCCCGCACGGCGCCCAGGAAGCCCTCGACCGCCACGCGCAGGCGGTCGGCATCGGCCGACATCTTCTTGACCGACTCCGTCAACACGGTGCCGGCATTGCCGGTCTCGCGGTTGAGGCCGGCGACGCTGCCGATGGTATCGGTCACCTCGCGGGTGCCGAGCGCGGCCTGCTGGAAGTTGCGCGAGATTTCGGTGGTCGCCGCGCGCTGCTCCTCGACGGCCGCAGCGATCGCCGTCATCTTCTCGTCGATGCCGCTGATCGCCCCGCCGATCGACCGGATCGCGGAAACCGCCTGCCCCGTCGCGGACTGGATCTCCGCGACCTGGCGCGAGATTTCCTCGGTCGCGGTCGCCGTCTGCGACGCCAGACTCTTGACCTCGCCGGCGACCACGGCGAAGCCCCGGCCCGCCTCGCCGGCACGCGCCGCCTCGATGGTGGCGTTGAGCGCGAGAAGGTTGGTCTGGCCGGCGATGGCGTGGATCATCTTCACGACCTCGCTGATGCGGCTCGCCGTCTGATCGAGGATCTCGACCGTCGCATTGGTCTGCTCGGCCTGCGCGACCGCCTCGCGCGCCTCGCGCGCACTGGCCTGCACCTGCGCAGAGATCTCGCCGACCGATGCCGACAGCTCCTCGGTCGCGGCCGCAATGGTCTCGAGATTATTGGTGGCCTGCTCGGCCGCGGAGGACACCGCAGCCGTCTGGTTGCTCGACTCCGAGACCAGCGAACGCACACCCGTCGCCGTGGCGTCGAGCTCCCTCGTCGATTCGGCAACGTTATGAATCACCGCCTGCACGGTGTCGTCGAAACGCCGGCAAGCCGCGTCGACCGCGCCCGAGCGGGCGAGTTGCTGGGCTTGCTGCGCCTCGCGCTCCTGACCGAGCCGCTCCGCCGTCGCCGCGCTCTCGCGCAGGCTCTCGAGCGCTGACGCCATGGTGCCGAACTCGTCGGGGTATTTCAACTGCGGCACCGGCGTTGCGTAGTCGCGCGCGCTGATCCGCGCGATCGCGCCCATCAGCGATTGCACCGGCCGCACCAGGCGATTGCGCACCACGAACACGCCGGTCAGGGTCACGGTCAGCGCCGCAAGGAAGGCCAGCGACTGCACCACGAGTTTGGTGAGCGCCGTCTCCTGCACGGCTTCCGCGCGCGCGATCGACTGGTCGAGCGCCTTGTTGGCGACGGCGACGATCGGCCCGAACGGCGACTGGCAGAGCGCATTCCACTCCTGCGCGGCAACGGCTGGACGGCCGCTGCCGTCGAAATTCCTGGTGAGCTGCGAAATCTGCTGCACGACCGAGTCGGTTTTCGCATGCGCCTCCTTGGCTGCCGAGACGAGATCTGCGGTCACATCAGGCGCGGCGAGGAGTTCCTCGATTCCGGTCCAGCCTGCGCCGACGACGCCGTTCCATTGCGCCACGTTCAGCTTCTGGGTCTCGTCGAGCGGCTTGCTGGCGTTCACGTTGGGGCGCAACGCCGAGCACTGGATGCCGTAGCGGTCGCGCACCTGCCAGGCGAGGCGGCGAACCTGGATCATCCGGGCGATGAAAGGATCGTTCATCCAGGCGCGGTTCGAGACCGCGGTGGAGGCGAGGTTCGCAGTGTCGATGGTCTTGGTCACCGCATCGTACCAGGAGTTGGTGCGGTCGATCTTGCGCTCGGCGCGCGGACGCGCGGCTTCCTCGAAGAACAAGCGGAATTGCGGCGCGGCCTCGCTCCAGCGTTGCTTCAGCGTGCTTGCAAGCTCGTCGCGGCGGGCGAACTCGACGGTCTCGACGGCCGCGGCAATCGAATCATAGCCGCCCTGCTCGAGCTTCTCGACCTCACTCAAGCGGGCGCGCGGATCGTCCTCGCCGAGCAGCGCGCTCTGCGCATCGCCGCGGTTGGTCCGCAGCGACAGCACGCCCTGAAAAATGGCCTTGTCGGCGGCAGCGAGCCGCCCGGTCTCAAGGCTGTCCCGATAACGGCCGAAGGCGCCGGCCATCTGGATCGCCGTGCTGGTCAGGGCGCCCACGGCCAGCAGGGCCATCAGCACCAGGAGAAGCGTGCTTACCGATTTCCTAATTATCGTCATTGGCAGGGCGTCCAGTTTCGTGCGGCGGCACTGTGCCGCGCGACCTGCCAACGTTCCGTTAAGGTTCTAATTGAATTGGCTGCAATGCAAATCTGCCGCAACGACTGGTTGGTCTAGACAATGAATCTGGACGAACGGCCGAGGAGGCCGGCGCGCTGCGCCGGCCTCACGCGAGGTCACGCAACCTTGGTGAAATCCGGCGGGCGGCGCTCGGCAAAGGCGGTGAAGGCCTCCCGGGCCTCCGCGGTACGCAGGCGCTGTGCGAACTGCTCGCCTTCGGCCGTCATCTGCGCGACCAGCGCCTCACCGTTTCGCATCAGCCGTTTGGTGGCGATCAGCGCGCCGGCCGGCTGCTTTGCGAGGCGCTGCGCGAGCGCGGCAACCTCGACATCGAGCTTGTCGAGCGCCACGATCCGGTTGGCGAGACCCCATTCGAGCGCGGTATTCGCCGGCACGGCCTCGCCAAGCGCGAACATCTCGTAGGCGCGGACGTGACCGATACGCAGCGGCATCAACAGGCTCGAGGCCGCCTCCGGCACCAACGCCAGGCTGACGAACGGCGTCGACAACAGCGCATTGTCGGCGAGCACGACGAGATCGCAATGCAGGAGCATCGTGGTGCCGACGCCGACCGCGCGGCCCTGGACGGCCGCCACCAGCGGGCGCGTGCAGCGCGCCAGCGACTGGATGAACCTGACGACGTTGCGGCTGCCCTCGGATTTGCCGGTGGCAACCGCGGCGAATTCGCCAACGTCGTTGCCAGCCGTGAACATGTCGCCCTCTCCGCGGATCAAGAGCACGCGGACCGACGGATCGGTCTCGGCGCCCTCGATGGTATCGGCGAGCTTGCCGTACATCGCATCCGTCAGCGCATTCTTCTTATCGGGGCGCGCCAGGGTCAGCGTCAACACGCCATTGGTCATCTCGGTTCGGACATGCTCGGTCATGGAACGGCTCCTCTCATTCGTCTGTTGCTCGTGGAAACTTGGTTTGAACGCTCGCCAGCCAGCGTGCGACGATGTCGATCTCGGCGCTGGAAAATCCTTCCGTCAGCGCCGCGTTGATGTCCGCGGCAGCCGCCTTCGCACGCGCCTCGGCCACACGGCCCTTCGGCGTCAACCAGACGCGCCAAGCGCGACCGTCTTCGCGGTCGGCCCGCCGCTCGACCAGCCTTGCCGCGGCCATCCGGTCGACGAGACCGGAGATGCCCGCCGGCCCAAGATCGAGCGCGGCCCCCGCCTCGCCCATCAGCACGCCGTCCTGTCGGCCGAGGATGAACAGAAGGCCCGCCTGAGATGGCGTCACCTCGCTCTCCGGCTGCGCCGCCATGAAGCGCTGCAGCCGGCGCTGCGCGACGTTCAGGAGGTAGATCAGCCGATGGTGCCTTACGGCTGTCACGCGCGGCGCAATTTATTTCGCATGCGAAATATATAGTCCGACGCAACCGGTCTGTAAAGCGGCCGCGGCGTCAAGCCGGCGCGACGCGACAGCCGTCCAAAAACAAGACCGCGGCGGTGCGGACGCGGCGCTCGATCTCCTTGCGCGACGGCAACGGCACACCGCCATAGATCGCGGCGCGCTGAGGGGCCGAGACGGCCATGCCGATCAGCATGCCCGCGGCCTCCTCGACATTGTCGAGCGCAAGGCGCTCTGTCTTCACCTGGACGCGCAGCCAGCGCGCCAGCGCGGCCGCCGTACGCGCAATGCCGTTGCGGTAGAAGGTCACGGCGAGATCCGGGAACGCGGCGGATTCCTGTAGCACGATGCGCTGCAGTGCGACGACCTCCGGATCGAGCGCGAGCTCGGCGCAGGCGAGCAGCACGGTGGATAGGGCCTCCGCAATGTCGGCGTGATCGATGCCTTTGAGTTGCACGTCGGAAAGCTGCCGGTCGAGCCGATCGGCGACCATGGCCTCGAACAACGCCGCCTTGGCCGGAAACAGCCGATAGAGCGTCTTGGTAGAAATGCCGGCGCGGCGCGCCAGCTCCTCGGTGCTGGTCGCCGCGTAGCCGTTCTCGGCAAAGGCGTGCCGTGCGGCGTCGAAGATGATCTGACGCGTCTCGCTGTCATCGCGCAGTGGCGGCCGTCCGCGGGGGCGGTATTCGCTGGAAGATTTTTCCTGAGCCATGTCTTTACATGATGCCTGTCATTCTATTGACAGTTTTCAAGCTAGTCGTATTTTGGAAATCGTCAAGTTTCCTAATTCAGGGAGCCGCCCATGTCCGTCCACACCAGCCCATCCAAGATCGAAGCCACAGGGGTTCCGGCCAGTCTGCCGCAGAGCCTGCTGCCCGCCGAAACGGCGTCCGCCCCACCCAGAAAGTTCAACCTTCGCAAGCTGTTGCTTGCCGGTGTCGCAGCTGCCGCGCTGGCCGGCGCGAGCTGGTACGGTTACGACTACTGGACGGTCGGCCGCTTCCTCGTCTCCACCGATGACGCCTATGTGAAAGCCGACAACACCACCATCGCGCCGAAGGTCAGCGGCTATCTCGTCCAGGTGCAGGTCGCCGATAACGAGCACGTGAAGGCGGGCCAGGTGCTGGCCCGGATCGACGACCGCGACTTCAAGGTCGCGCTCGACCAGGCCCGCGCCGACGTTGCGGCCGCGAGCGCCACCATCACGAGCAAGGAGGCGCAGCTCGAGGTTCAGCAGGCGGTGATCGCGGCAGCCAAGGCGACGATCGACGTCGACACTGCAACCAAGACCTTCGCGGGCCAGGAGAACAAGCGCTACACGGACCTCGCTGCGACGGGCTACGGCAGCGTGCAGAATGCGCAGCAGGCACAGGCGCGCGATGCCGGCGCAAACGCCGCCATCCAGCGCGACACCGCCAATCTCGCCTCCGCCCTCAAGCAGGTCGATCTGTTGAAGGCCGAGATCGTGCAGGCCAGGGCCGCTCTCGCCCGCGCGGAAGCCGTGCAGCACCAGGCCGAGCTCAATCTTGGCTACACGACACTCGTCTCCCCGATCGACGGCGTGATCGGCAACCGCACACTTCGCGTCGGCCAGTACGTGCAGGCCGGCACGCAGTTGATGTCGATCGTGCCGGCCGATGGCGCCTATGTGGTCGCCAACTTCAAGGAGACCCAGCTCACCAACGTGCATGCCGGCCAGACGGTCGACATCGAGGTCGATATGTTCCCGGGCCAGGTCGTGCATGGCCATGTCGATTCGATCGCGCCCGCGAGCGGTCAGGAGTTCGCGCTGCTGCCGCCCGACAACGCCACCGGCAACTTCACCAAGGTGGTTCAACGCATCCCCGTCAGGATCGCGCTCGACGCCGAGAACGCGCCGTCGATCGCGCTGCGGCCGGGCATGTCGGTGATCCCGACGATTGCGACGCGTTCCAGCGCGCCTGCCGCGCTGGCAGCGACTGCACCCAAGGCAAATCAGACCAAGGCAAATCAGACCAAGACAAATCAGACCACGGCAAACCAGACCTCCGGAGGGTCGCGCCATGTCCAGCAGCCCCTCAATCCCAGCGCCCGCACGCTCGATTCCGGCCGCGACGCCTGATCGCGTCGTCACTGACCCGAATCGCGCCAGCGCCACGATCTGGATCGCCGTCTTCGCGGCGATGATCGGCGCCTTCATGGCGATCCTGAACATCCAGATCACCAACGCCTCGCTGCTCAACATCGAGGGCGGCATCGGCACCGGCGTCGACAACGGCTCCTGGATCTCGACGTCCTATCTGATCGGCGAAATCATCGTCATCCCGCTCACCGACTATTTGTCGCGCGTGTTCTCGTTCCGTAACATCATCCTGAGCTTTGCGACGCTGTTTGCGGCATTCTCCGTCGCCTGCGCCTTCACCCACGACCTGCCCTCGATGATCGCGATGCGCGGCTTGCAGGGCTTCTTCGGCGGCGTGCTGATCCCGATGGCCTTCACGCTCGTCTTCACCAAGCTGCCCAAGGGCCAGCAGCCGATTGGCCTTGCGATGTTCTCGCTCGCGGTGACCTTTGCGCCCGCGATCGGCCCGACCATCGGCGGCTATCTCACCGAGAATTACGGTTGGCAGACCATCTTCTTCGTCAACGTCGTCCCGACCGCGGTCATGGTCACCACGCTGTTCTTCACGCTGGAGCGCCAGCCGCTTCAGCTGGGCCTGCTGCGCGAAGGCGACTGGTTCGGCATCGCCACAATGGCCGTCGGCCTGGCCTCGCTCCAGGCCGTGCTCGAGGAAGGCAACAAGGACGACTGGTTCGGCTCGCCCTTCATCGTGCGACTTGCCATTGTCGCGGCCGTCAGCCTCGCGCTGTTCATCTACAATGAGCTGGTCGTGGAAAAGCCGCTGTTGCGCCTGCGGTTGCTCACGCAATGGAATTTCGGCGTCGGCACGATCGCCTCGGTCTTCCTCGGCTTCGCTCTGTTCGGCTCGGTCTATCTGCTGCCCGCCTATCTCGGCCAGGTGCAGGGCTACAACGCCGAGCAGATCGGCAACGTGCTGGCCTGGACCGGCCTGCCGCAGCTTCTCTTGATTCCGCTGGTGCCGAAGCTGATGCAGCGCTTCGATGCCCGCTATATCGCGACCGTCGGCCTGCTGCTGTTCGCCACGAGCTCCTTCATGAACATCATGATGTCGCTCGATTATGCGGGCGATCAGTTCCTCGCGCCCAACGTCGTGCGAGCGGTCGGCCAGGCGCTGACGCTGGCGCCGCTCTCCGCGCTCAGCCTCGGCAGCGTCGCGCCGCAGGACGCGGCCGCCGCCTCCGGCATCTCCAACATGATGCGCAACCTCGGCGGCGCGATCGGCACCGCCGTGCTCGCGACCATCGTTACCAAGCGCGAGCAATTCCATTCCAACATCATCGGGCAATCCGTGACGCTCGGCCGCGAGGAGGTCCGCGGCCGCATCGCGCAGCTCACGAACTACTTTGTCGCCCATGGCGTGCCGGATCCCAACGCCGCGCATGAGCAGGCCGTCATCGCGCTCGGCAAGCTGGTCAAGCGCCAGGCGCTGGTGATGGGCTTTTCCGACACCTTTGCCGTGATCGGCGTCGTGCTGGTGCTGGCCGCGATCGCGGTGCTGCTGATGCGGCGCGGCAAGGTGGCGGGCGGCCCGGCGCACTAGGCGTCGCCCATCCATTTTTTGAGCGGCCGTCACGCTTGACGGCCGCCATTTTTTATGTTCTTTCTTTGTTCCATTCAAGTTTAAGTTGTAGCACGAGTTAATTTCATGATGAGTGATATGTACAGCGATGGCGGCGGGCCGGCCCAGCTCGTGATTCATGATGATGAAGATACGCCGGAGGAATTCGTAATCGAGCTGCTGCGCCGGGTTTTCGGCAAGTCGGAGCGTGACGCGGTCGCGCTGATGACCCGGATTGAGCGGGAGCAACGAGCAGGTTGCGGCCCCTACCCGCGATCCGTCGCCGATGCCCTTCTCAAATCTGCGCTGCAGCACATTCAATTTGCGGGTCACGGCCTGCGGATCACGCTCGAGCCGGTCAAGACGAGTTGCGAACTTTGCGGCAAGCCCGAGGCGCAGACCGACGTGCGGCTCGGGAGCCGTACGATCTGGTTGTGCAGCGACTGCATGCGTGCGGCAGGCAACACGGGCCATGAGCCGGAAGAAGAGGAGTTCGAATATGCCTGCGAGGTTCTGGACCGGCATTTTACCGGCGTCCCGCTCAGCAAGCTCGTCACCACGGTTCGCCAGTTTCCAGGACACATGCGCGCGGACGTCCAGGCGGCCATCGATCGGCTGCTCGCCTCCGCGATCCGGTTGTTCGGCATCAACGACGAACAACGCTACGAGACGCTGTCGATTGCGAGACTTCTGCGTGACGGCCGCCATGCGCAGGCGATTGCACCGCTGCAATATTTCGATGTCGACGTTGGCGAGAACAATCCGGTCAAGTGCCTCGACAACGGGCTGTGGCTGTGCACGCAGGGCGATCTCCGCTACGCGGTACTGCTCTGCGCGCATCGTGAATACAGCCGTGAGGCCGGAATTCGGATCGAAATCGCCGTACCCTCGGGCATCGCAGGCGCGGCCCTCGTCCAGCGATGCTTCGGCGAGCTGGAGCAGGCGATGCAGGCCGCGCGCACCTATCGCGGCAAAATCCTCTCGCTCGACGCCGACCGCGATTATCGCGGCCGCTCTCGCGGCATCACCGTACACCGCCTGCCGCTGGTCGCACGCGACGAGGTCATCCTGCCGGAGCAGACCCTGCGGCTGCTTGATCGCAACGTCCTGAGATTCGTCGGCACCCGCGATCAATTGCGCCAGCTCGGCCAGTCGACGCGCAAGGGCATTTTGCTGTACGGCCCGCCGGGCACCGGCAAGACGCACACAATCCGCTATCTCGCGACGCATTTGCCCGGGCATACGACCCTGATCATCACCGCCGAGCAAATGGGCCTTCTCGGCGCGTATATGAGCCTGGCGCGGCTCCTCCAGCCCTCGATGGTGGTGATCGAGGATGTCGATCTCATCGCCCGCAACCGCAATGACATGGGTCCGTGCGAGGAATCGCTGCTGAACAGGTTGCTCAACGAGATGGACGGGCTGAAGGAGGATGCAGACATCCTGTTCGTCCTGACCACCAACCGGCCGGAGGACCTCGAAGGTGCGCTTGCCGGCCGGCCCGGCCGCATCGACCAGGCCATCGAAGTGCCTCTCCCCGACGAGATCGGCCGCAGCAGGCTGGTACGACTCTACGGCAAGGGGCTGCCGCTCGATGACGCGATCATCATCGAAGCGGCGCGGCGCAGCGAAGGTACGAGTTGCGCCTTCATCAAGGAATTGATGCGGCGGCTGGCACAGGCGAGCCTGGCGCGTGACGGTGGCCATTCCGTCATCTCAGCCGACATCAATGAGGCGCTCGACGACATGCTGTTCTCCGGCGGTCGCCTCAATGCGCAGCTGCTCGGCGGCGCGCAGGCGATGGCGGCGGGATGATGACCGTTCTCGCCGCTGGAGCATGATCCGGAAAAGTGTGAAGCGGTTTTCCCTCGCGACAAACGCGGAACGCGTTTGCGCGGAGATCATGCTCAAACGAAAATCTAAAGCGCGATGACGATTCATTCCAATCTCATCGCGCTTTAGACTGGTCTAGTACTCCGCCGCGAGATGCCGGGCGATGTCGTCGACCGGAAGCCGCGTCAGGTCCTTGGGCAGTTCGCCGACGATGCGCGCCTTGACGTCCGCATGGAACGCGTCGCGCAGGTCCGCCAATGCGCGTGGCGGTGCAATGACGACGAGCGCCTTCACGTCGCGCTCGCGGACGAGCTGCTCCATCGCGGCTGCGACACGCCGGGCGAAGCGATGCTCCTCGATATCGTGCCAGTCGGTCGGCTGGACCGCCGCCCTTTGCCCTGTCGGCTTGCTGACACGGCCGGGACGATCGGTCCCCTGTTCGCGCGTCGGCGGATTATCATCTGCGAACACGTCCTCGGTTTTCAGGTTCGGCTTCGCGGGATTGCCTTCGTTGCGCAGGAACAGCGCCTTGCAGCCGTCGCCGATGAAGACGAAGGCGCCGTGGGGGATCATCAGGCCGCTCATGTCGACGCTCCAGCTTTCGTTTCGACATTCAACCCTTCATCCGCAAGCGGGTTGATTCAAATCAACGCGAGCCCACCACGGCGAGATGCGTATGCTGTGCTGACCAAGGCGTGAGCACGGGAACTTGTGCCGCCTACTGCGCACAGAAGAAGCTCGCCGACTCCGTCACCGGCCCCGCCTCGTAGTGTGGCCAGGCCGGCCAGCGGCACAGCGGCAGCGCGCGCACAACCGAGAACGCCGGCGCCTCGACCTTCTGCTCGGTGACCTCGAGGTCGCCGGGCGCCTTGCCCTTCTCGACCCAGTCGATCAGCACGCTCAGCATATCGACATTTGCCGGCGCGCCGGAGCCGACATGGTCGACGCCGGGCGCCGTGTAGAGCCTTGCGAACAAATCCGTCGTCGCCGAGCCCATCAAGCGCTCGACGTTCTCGAAATAGCGGATGCCGGCATAGGGGCTCTGCGCATAGTCGGCCATATGCTCGAGCATGATCAGGCGGCCGCCATGCATGCGAAAGCGGCGGAGGTCGGGATTGGTCGAATCCATCAGTTGGGAGACTTCGAGCAAACGCGCGCTGTGGTCTTCGGGCTTGTAGGTGGTGACGTCGAGCTTGGGGTCGCGTGCAAAGACATATTGAATTGTACCTGCGCCATAGATCCAGGCGATGCCGTTGTTCGGCGCCGGCGGCTGCGCGGGCGCCGCGGTCCCAAGCCACCACGCCGTCCATCCACCGGTCGGGCCGCCGGATGACGTATCCTCGCCCGACACGCCCCAGCCCGGATAATCATCGAGGCCGTTGGCGAGTGGAAACGGGAATTTGTAAGCGTCGTGCAGGGTGTCGATCGCCTTGATCTGCGCGTCGGTGAGGCATCGGTCGTCACTCTGGCCGCTCGCACAGCGCAGCTTCTGAGGCTTGAAGATCGATTTGCAGCCGACAGGATCCTGCACCAGCGCATCGTCGGTGCCGTCGGCCTTGTCGCAGGCGGCGCGCACCGCGTCACCCACGAGCTTCACCTGGGCCGGCCTGATCCAGCCGTCGCCCATGGTCGCCAGCCCGGACCGGGTGCCGGCGTGCTGCAAGCCGACCCAGTTGATCACCGGCACGCGCGAAAAAATGCCGTCGAAATCCTCGGGGTAGCGCTGCGCCATGGTCAGTCCTTCGCGGCCGCCCTCGGACGAGCCCATGAAGTACATCTTCTCAGGTCTCTTGCCGTAGGCGCGCTCCATCAGGGTGACGGCTGCGTCGCGCACCTTCTTGTAGGCACGATGGGAAAAGTTCTCGAACGCCTCGTCATTGAGCGCGAAGGCCTGAGGCGGCTCGCCCGGCCTGGTCTCATGGCCGGAATCGGTGCCATAGGTAACGAAGCCGCGCGCGAGAGGCGATGGCTTGTCGAAGGGATAGGACGGCGGCAGCGCAAGGCCGGTGATCAGAACGCCGTTGAATCCGCCGCCGCCATATTGCAGCGAGCGCCCGCTCCATTCGACCGGCAGGTTGACCTGGAACTTGATCGGCGGCGCTTTTGGGTCTGTTGGCTCGATGTGAGCGAGCACCTTGCAGAAAGCTGGACTAGCCGGGGTGACACGTCCCGACGGTGTCGGTCCGCGTTCGGCGACGGCGAGCGGCGACGGCGCCTGGATCGCCGCGGAGTCGATCTTGATGGCACCGGCGTCCGAAGCGAGGCCCCTGCAGACGTTGTCGGCATCCTCGGCCAGCGTCAGCGCGGATGCGCCGTCGACATGAGCCATGGCCATCAGCAGGCTCGCGGCGCAGACATGCATATTGATCTGAGAACGCGTCATCGTTTCCACCCGGATCTCTTGTTATCACGGCAAGCGTCGCATTGAACGCAGCGCGCGGGCGTCCGTCAATCGCGAGCGCGGGATTGCCCACGGTCAGAACGACCCCACGACGCTGCCGAGCGCGATGACGATGACCAACGCCAGCAGCGACGAGACGATGCCGACCATCACGATATCCCGGTAGCTCTCGCGGTGGGTCAGTCCGCAGATCGCGAGCAGGCTGACCACCGCGCCGTTGTGCGGCAGGATGTCCAGCGTTCCCGAGCCGATCACCGCCACGCGATGCATCAGCGCGAGGTCAACGCCGGCCTTTGCGGCGATCTCCACATAGGTCTGGCCGAGCGCGTCGAGCGCAATCGTGAGGCCGCCGGATGCCGAGCCGGTCAGCGCGGCCAGAATGTTGGTGGCGACCGCGAGCGACACCAGCGGTCCGCCCTCGATCGCGAGCACCCAGTCGCGCACTGTCCCGAAAGCCGGCAGCGCGGCGATCACCGCGCCGAATCCGACCAGGCTTGCAACGCTCAGCGCCGGCAGGACGGACGCATTCGCGCCGGCATCCATCGTCTGCCGCAACGACGCGAGCCTCGTCCAGTTCATGGCAATGGCCACGACGATCGCGACCGCAAGCGCAACCGAGACAGACCATACGCCGGCGACGGCGGACAAGGACGTGCCGCCCCAACGCGGCTCACCCAGATAGGAGAAATCCAGCCGCGGCAACACCACTAGCGACATCACGAGATTGACGGCAACGACGACGATGAGCGGCACGACCGCGCTCAGCACCGGCGAGGGGGCCTCGCTGCGACGTCCATGGCGGATCTCCGCCGGATCGAATTCGCGGGCGAGCGTGGCGCGCTCGCGCAGCAATTCATCGTCAACGACGTCCTCGGCCGCCTCTTGCGTGTCTGCGCCAAAACCTTCGCCGGCGCGGCGGGCCGCGGCCTCCGCCCGCTGCAGCCACCACAAGCCCGTGCCGAGCATGATGAGGGAAGCGATGATGCCGAGCCCGGGTGCGGCGAACGGCGTCGTGCCGAAGAACGGCATCGGGATCGCGTTCTGGATCGACGGCGTGCCCGGCAGCGCCGACATGGTGAAGCTCGACGTTCCCAGCACGATCGCCGCTGGGATCAAACGGCGTGGAATCCCGGCGGCTCGAAACAGCGACTGCGCCATCGGCGCAATGACGAAGAAGGCGACGAACAGGCTGACGCCGCCATAGGTGACCAGCGCTCCTGCCAGCACGACAGCGAGGATCACGCGGCGTTCGCCGAGTCGCTGCGCCATGAAGGCGGCGACCGCCGTCACCGCGCCGCTATCGTCCATCAGCTTGCCGAAGACGGCGCCGAGCAAAAAGATCGGAAAGAACTGCGCAAGGAAGCCCGCGGCGCTCGCCATGAACACCTGCGTCAGGTTGGCGAGCAGCGGCTCGCCGCCGAATGCTGCGGCGACGAGCGCCGCGAACGGGGCAAGCAGCAGGACACTCCAACCGCGGAAAGCCAGCACCACGAGCAGGCCGAGCCCGACGAGAATGCCGAGAAGCCCCACGTCTCAGCACTCCGCCAGGAGAACATCGAGATCGGCGGTCGAGCGCCGGCCGACGTCCTCGCGGTGACGTTCGAGGAATTCGCTTGCAGCCAGCCGGCCCTCGGCGCGGAGCATCGAGACGAACTCCCATTCCGCATTCAGCTTGGAGGAGGCGCCGAACTTCGTCAGGATGTCGCTCTTGATCCGGTGCGTCCGCATCCGCGCCCAGCGCGCACCCTCGCCGCTTCCGGGATCGGCGGCCTGACGGAGCAGCGCGATCATGCGCAATTCCTTCATCAGCGGCGAGTTGAACGAAATCTCGTTGAGACGGTTGAGGATCTCCGCTGCGCTGCGCGGGTCTTCCGGCCGTTCCGTCGGATTGATCTGCACCAGGATGGTATCGCAGGCCTCGCTTTCACGGACCAGTGGCGTGATCGTCGGATTCCCGGCGAAGCCGCCATCCCAATAGGGCTCGCCGTCGATCTCGATGGCGCGAAACATGGTCGGAAGGCACGCCGAGGCCAGGAGAACGTCGGCCGTGATCTCCGCGTTGCGAAAGATCCGGCCCCGGCCGGTGCGCACCCGCGTCGCCGTGATGAACAGCTTGATCTCGGAACGCGCGAGGCGTTCGAAATCGATGCTCTCGGCGAGGACCTTGCGCAGAGGATTGTAATCGACCGGGAGGTCGTAGGGCGAGAACAACCGCGACATCAGGTCGGTGAAGACATAGGCCGGCGAGGTGTCTAGCGTCCAGCGTCCCATCAGGCGATCGAGCGGCGAGCGCTGCAGCGGGCTGAATGCCGCGGCGCGCGAAACGCGGCGCCAGTATTGATCCAGCGCCTCGCGCGCGCCCTCGGCGCCGCCTGCCGTCCATCCGTCGGCCAGCACCGCGGCGTTCATCGCTCCGGCGGAGGTCCCGGAGATCGCGACGACATCAAGCCATGTCTCTTCGAGAAGCCGATCGAGCACGCCCCAGGTGAACGCGCCGTGCGAGCCTCCGCCTTGAAGTGCAAGGTCGATCGGTATGAGGTCTCGGGCCATCGTGTCCGCACTCACGCAACTTAAGCTCAAGTTCGATGAGACTTTAGACGGGACTTGTTAGATGAGACTTGCCTTCAGCGCCCAGGTAACCACAGGTAGTGTAGAAAGTGAAAGGCGGGCCACGCAACAGCGCAGCCCGCCCGGACGCGTCACAGCGTCGTGATGCGAAAAGCCGCCAGTTCGGGCGCGCGTCAGTGTTCGAACACCAGCCGCGCGCCGATCGTGCCGTCGAGCCCACGGATCTGCTGGAGCAGCTCGTTCGAATCCTGGCCGCCAAGATCGGCATCGAGCACGACGTAGCCGAGCTCGCCATGCGTCTCCAGATACTGCGCGGCGATGTTGACGTCCCGCTGCAAGAACACCTCGTTCAACCGGCGCAGCATGCCCGGCACGTTGCGGTGAACGTGACTGAAGCGGACACCTGTGGGGCGAAGGTGGAGCTGCACCTCCGGGAAGTTGACCGCGCCCATGGTCGAGCCGGTGACGTAATAGTCGACGAGCTTGCGGGCTACCTCGCCGCCGATCCGCTCCTGCGCCTCTTCCGTGGAGCCACCGATATGCGGCGTGAGGATCACGTTGGTGAGACCCTGCAGCGGGCTTTTGAAGCGATCGGCGTTCGAGGAGGGCTCGACCGGGAAAACGTCGACGGCGGCGCCGGCGAGGTGCTCATCGCGCAACGCGCGCGCCAGTGCATCGAGATCGACGACGGTGCCGCGGCTGTTGTTGATCAGGAACGAGCCCGGCTTCATCAGCCGCAGCTCGCGCTCGCCGATCATGCCGGCGGTCTCCGGCGTTTCCGGCACATGCAGGCTGACCACGTCGCTCTGGGCCAGGAGGTCCTCGAGCTTCTCGACCGGCTCGGTGTTGCCGTGACGCAGCTTGTCTGTGCGGTCGAAGAAGATCACCCGCATGCCCATGGCTTCGGCAAGCGTGGAGAGCTGCGAGCCGATATTGCCATAGCCGATGATGCCGAGCGTGCGGCCCCGCACCTCGCGGCTGCCAGCCGCGGATTTATCCCAGCCGCCGTCATGCGCCGCGACCGAGCGCGAAAAGATCTGCCGCAGCAGCATCACGATCTCGCCGATGACGAGCTCGGCGACGCTGCGCGTGTTGGAGAACGGCGCATTGAAGACGGGAATGCCGCGCTTGCGGGCAGCGAGCAGATCGACCTGATTGGTGCCGACGCTGAAGCAGCCGACCGCGAGAAGCTGGTCGGCGGAGGCGAGCACATCCTCGGTAAGCTGGGTGCGCGAGCGGATGCCGAGCAGCGATACACCCTTCACGGCTTGCCGCAGTGCCTCGCCGTCGAGCGCCTTGGTCAGCCGCTCGACATTGGTGAAGCGGGCGCCCTTGAACAGGTCCACTGCGCTGTCATTGACGCCTTCAAGCAACAGGGCTTTCGCTGTCCTCTCAGGGGTCGGGGCTGTAGCTGGCATGGAATCTCCGTGGGTATCACCTTCGCGCGCGGCTTAGTCGCCGGCGAGGCTGAAGACAATATGATTCTCGCGTGGACACGGGAAGGCGGGGCATCTTGGCCTCTCGCCAGGCCCGCCTCACCCGCTCAGATCACGTAAAATCCGTGCGTCGCGTCGCGGCGGAGCTGCTCGACGAGGCCGTATTCCCAGTCGAGATAGGCCTGCATCGCACTTTCCGCGACATCGGTGCCCTCGTAGGGACGCCGGTACCGGTGCGCAGGATCGGGCTTGGGCAATACCTGCGGCGGTCCCACTTCGAGCGCGCCGTCATAGCCGCCCTCGAGCACGTAGACCTCCCAGCCCATCTGCGCAAGCCAGGACGCCGTCATGTCGGCGCGCACGCCTTTGTCGTCGGTCAGAAGGATGCGCGCGCCGCGCACGGGCGCCGCCATGTCGATCTCCTGAACGAGCTGGCCGCCGGCATAATGGCGGAAGCCTGCGAGATGACCACTCGCATAGTCCTCGGCGTCACGCACATCGAAGCGATACAGCGTCCGATGCGGTTGCGCAGCGAGCGATGCCGCCTCGCCCGCGCCGATGTGGCGAACGCCGGCACGATAGGCGACGTCGCGGGCATTGGCCGCGGCGCCCTCAAACGCTCCGACCGCACCACGCCGCCCGGCGCCGTGCTCGAGCGAGTGCTTGGCAAGAGTCCAGCCGATCGTGCCGTTGCGCAGCGCACGCACTTGATTCGGGATGCCCGCATTGATCAGCGACTGTGTGCCGATGATCGAGCGCGTGCGGCCGGCGCAATTGACGATGATGGTGGTGTCTGGATCGGGGGCCGCGCGGCCCGCGCGCAGCACGAGCTCGGCGCCGGGCACGCTGACCGAGCCCGGGATGTTCATGGTTGCATATTCGTCGAAGCGGCGAACATCCAGGATCGCGACATTGGCCTTGTCGGTAATCAGGCTTGCGACCTCGTCGGCGCTAAGCGAGGGCGTGTGACGGCGCGCCTCGACAAGCTCGCCAAAGGCCTTGGCATAGGAATTCACATCCTCGAACACTTCGTAACCGGCCGCGCGCCACGCATTGAGGCCGCCGTCGAGCGCGCGAAGATTTGTGTAGTCGAGCGCCCGCAGCCGTTCGGCGCCCGTCCCGACCAGACCCTCGCCGTCATCATAGAGAACGATACCTGCATCCTTGCGCGGCAGCCTCGCCTCGGCTTCGATCGCGATGCGCCCCGCCGCCATGTTGGCGGCAAACAGGGGATGACCCGTGGCAAACGCCGCCTCATGCCTGAGATCGAGCAGCGCAACCTCCTCGCGCAGCAGCAGCGCGCGACGGATATCGGCAGGGGTGACGGTGGGAAGCTTCATGGAGCGGCGGATCCTCGCGAGAATAAGTCTGCCGCTTTTGGACCATTGCCGCGGCCTTGGCTAGCCGCTCCGCGAACGCGAGAAAGGTTCGCGGACGTCACGCGATCGCGGGACTCACCAGCGCGTCGATCTTCGCCTTCAGCGGCTTGCCGTCGGAGAGGCCGCGGAGCGGCGGGCGCACGCGCAGCCAGCCGGGATCGGCGGTCTGTGCTGCGAGAATGGCTTTCAGCGTCGCCGCGAACGAAGGCGTGTTGACGACGATATCGATAGCCGCCTGCATGCGTGCTTCGACGTCCTTGCCATCGACCATGTCCTTGACGAGGTCGGGCACGATGTTGGCCATGCCGCAGATGGTGCCGGCGCCGCCCGCCGCGATGGCGCGGGTGATGTCGGCTTCATTGCCGACGGTGATGGCGAGTTCGGGCGCAGCAGCACGAAACGCCTGGAATTGCTTGAAGTCGCCGCTGGAGTCTTTCAGTCCCGCAACGAGCTTGCCGTAGCGCTTGCGCAAGTTCGCCGCGACTTGCGTCGGCACGGCGACGCCGGAGACCTGCGGGATGTGGTAGAGGTAGGCGCGCAGGCGATCGTCGGCGACGCCATCGAAGATCGCGGCGAAGGCATCCTCGAGGCCCTCGGACGTGACGTTGCGATCGAAATAGGGCGGCAGGTACAGCACATGGTTCACGCCGAGGCTCAGCATCGAACGCGTCAAGGTGATGCTGTCGCTGATCGCGGGAAAGCCGCCGCCGACACCGATGCGATCTGCGGCGATGCCGGCCTTGAGCAAGGCCTCCACGGTCGCGACCCGCTCTGCAACGTTGAATGAGGTGCCTTCGCCGGTGGTGCCGAACACCACGACGCCGTCGACGCCCGTCTTGAAGAGCCGAAGCGCATGATCCGCCAACCGGCCGGGGTCAGCGGCTCCCTCGGCCGTCAGCGGCGTCGGCGTGGCGACCCAGAACCCGCGAATTGCGTCCGTCATGACCTGTCCTCTGCAAGAGCAATCGTTCTAAAGCTTTGATCAGGCTTGCACTTCCTGAAAAGTGCGGAACCTGCTTGGCGTTCCCATTTACTTCTTGTACCTTACATACAACACCACTGCAATTCCGCGGTGAAGCGGGTCGCGCCGCCAAAAATGCATGGGCAGGCGCCGACCCGCGACGTACCCCGGCAACACACGTACCCCGGCAACAAGAGGCTCCGCATCGACATGACGACGCTACTCGAAGGCTCCGAGGGCATGTTGCGCGATCTGCGCGACCGGCTCGGCCCGCAAGCCGTGCTGATCGGCAACGAGGTGCCCGCGCGTAATTGCAACGACTGGAGCGCGAGCCTGCCGCAGACGCCGCTTGCGGTGATCCGGCCGATGGATGCGGCCGGCGTCGCCGCGGCGATTGCGACCTGCCGCAAGGCAAGTCTGCCGTTCGTGCCGCAGGGCGGATTGACCGGCCTGTGCCGCGGCGCGGCGCCCGAGCCCGGCTGGGTCGCGATCTCGCTGGAACGCATGACCGGCATCGAGGAGATCGATCGCGCTTCCGCGACCATGACAGTGAAGGCCGGCACGCCGCTGGAGACGATCCAGAAGGCGGCCGATGAGGCCGGCGTCTTCTTTCCACTCGATCTGGGCTCGCGCGGCTCCTGCGCGATCGGCGGCAATCTCTCCACCAACGCCGGCGGCAATCGCGTGATCCGCTACGGCATGACGCGCGAGTTGGTGCTCGGACTCGAGGTCGTGCTGCCGGATGGCACCATCATCACGAGTCTCAACAAGCTGATGAAGAACAATGCCGGCTACGACCTGAAGCATCTCTTCATCGGCTCGGAGGGCACGCTCGGCATCATCACGCGCGTGGTGCTGCGGCTGTTTCCAAAACCGCGCTCGACCATGGCCGCGCTGTGCGCCCTGGAGAATTATGCCGCTGTGGTCGACCTGCTCGCTGCCGCGCGCTCCGGCCTCGGCCCGCTGCTGTCGGCCTTCGAGGTGATGTGGCCGGATTATTGGGAGGTGATCACCGCGCGCGCCGGCGTCAAACCGCCGGTCGCTGCCGGACGCGGGCTCTACGTACTGGTGGAAGCGCAGGGCACCGACGAGAGCATCGATGCGCCGCGTTTCCAGGCCTGGCTAGAAGAGCTGATGGAGCGCGGCCTGCTCGCGGACGCCGCCGTCGCGCAATCGCTGGCGCAGACGCAGAAATTCTGGGCGGTGCGCGACATCTGCGCCGAGTTCGGCCAGGTGCTGGGGCCGCACATCTCCTACGACATTGGCCTTGCGGTGGCCCGGATGGACGAGTTCGTCACGCGCTGCAAGGCCGCGCTCGCCGAAGGCATCAAGGGCTGCGAGAGCGTCTATTACGGTCATATCGGCGACGGCAATCTGCACCTGGTATCCTGGGTGACGGGTCTGCCGACCGAGCGTCAGCCGAAGGACGCGATGGATGCGATCATCTATGGCCTGGTGCGCGAGATGGGCGGCAGCGTCTCCGCCGAGCACGGCATCGGCACGCTGAAGAAGCAGTGGCTCGGGCATGCCCGCAGCGAAGCCGAGATCGCGCTGATGCGCACGCTGAAGGCCGCGCTCGATCCCGCTCATCTGCTCAATCCCGGCAAGGTCATCTGAATCCCGATGAAGTCGCTGAAGCTCGATACGCCGAAATCGCTGGCGCAGCGTGTGATGCTGCGGCTGCGCCAGGGCATCATCGACGGCGAGTTCGCACTCGGCGCGGCGATTTCCGAGGAGAGGGTCGCGCAATCCTTCGGTGTCAGCCGCACGCCGGTGCGCGAGGCGATGGGCCAGTTGCAGGCGCAGGGCCTCGTGGTGATCCGGCCGCAAGTCGGCAGCTTCGTCTTTACCCCGAGCGCGGAGGACATCACGGCGCTCTGCACGTTCCGGATCGCGATCGAGCCCAAGGCCGCCGAACTTGCCTTCGCCCACGACCGTGCCGGTGCGGTCGCGGCGATGGAGCAGGCCATTGCCGCGATGGAGGAGGCGCTCACGGCCAAGGACAACGTTGCCTATGGACGCGCTGACAGCGCGATCCATGATGCGTTGTTCGCCCATTGCGGCAATCGCTATCTCCAGGAGTCCTATCAGCTCGTTTCCGGGCGCGTCGCAACGCTGCGCACCAATCTGAGCGCGCCGATTGACGTGCAGACGCCGGCCTCGTTCGAAGAGCATTACAAATTGTTGGGCCTGTTCGAACGCGGCGACTTCGACGGTTTCGCGCAATTGATGACGACCCACATCACCAATTCGGGCCTGACCTATGCCCGTGCCTTGCAAGTCGCCTGATCCTCATCGTGCGCGTGCCGGATTCAATCGACGGATTTGGCGTGGCGTCCTCCGGATCTGGCGCCGTGCGAGCTCCTGGCCACTCGTGTGATACAGGTCAGGAACTGGCCGGCGATTGAAGCCTCATCTCAAGCGCGGGCGTTGCAGGCGGGCTCACTCCGCTCGCTCGCCTGCGCCAGGCGCCGGTGCCTGCGCCGCGACAGATAGAGCAGCACTCCCGTGACCGCGAATAGCGGCATCAGGCCAGCGGCCAGCATGAAGGCGAGCCTGCCGGGCCAGCCCAGAATAGCGCCGCGGTGAATGTCGAGAATGCCGGCGATGGTCCGCTCGCCGAGCGTCTTGTTTGCGTAGATATCCGCAGATACGAGCTGGCCGGTGGCGGCATCGATACGGAATTCGTCGCGCACGCCTTCGAGCGTGGTTTCCGTGGGCCACGACCGGATGCGCATGACGGTGCCGCCACCAGCCGGCAACGTCAATTGCGCCCTCGCGAACGAGCCGCCCTGCTCGCGCAGGAACGTCGACCACGCGCGGTCGAATCCGGGCGGCTCCGCCGCCTCGCGCGCCGGCTTCGGCTGCATCCGCGCGGCGGCAGTCGATGGGCGCGACAACAGCCAGAGGACGCCATCCTTGTACCAATCGAACGAGTACCAGAGCCCGGTCAACGTCATCACCAGATAGATCGGCAGCACCCAGGTGCCGATGACCGCGTGCAGCGACCGGTGCAGGCCGCGACCACGCAAGGCCAGATTGGGCTTGAGCCACATCTTCACACTGCCGGCACGCTGCGGCCAGCGCAGCACGAAGCCGGAGACCAGCAGCGCGATCAGGCCGAACGCCGCGATTCCGGTGATCTGCCGGCCATAGCCCTTGCTATCGCCGGGCAGCAGCAGCCAGCGATGCAGCCTCCGGACGGTTGCGAAGAACTCCTCGCCGCGCGGCATCCCGAGCACGCGCGCGTCATAGGGATCGACATAGAGCGAGGACGGCCGCGCGCCCTGCTCTTCGCGGGCGAAACGGACGTGCACGGCCGTGGACGCATCGCGGGTCATCATGAGGGCCGAGACCTTGCCGAGCTCCTGCGTGGCCTTCAGTCTCGCGACGAGCTGATCCGGCGCAAGCACCGGCGAAGGGCGGGGCGCGACATGCATGATCCCGGCATTGAGGCTGTCGAGGATCTCGTCCTCGAAGCTCATGATCGCGCCGGTAATTCCGATCACCGCCAGCACAAGCGCGATCGTGAGGCCCAGGATGGAGTGGACGTCGAGCAGGACAGATTTGATCCGCCGCGCACCCATCATTCAGAACTTCACGGTTGCCGAAAGGGACACGCGCCGCGCGTCGCCGATCGCGACTTTGAGAGTATCGACAGCCGATGGATAGTCTGTCTCTTATACACATCTGCGCACCGCCGCCGAGGCGGAGCCGGCCCGGCAGCGCAGTGCCGAAATCGTAGACCAGATAGAGCGAGGCGGTATTGAGCGCGACGTTCTGCAATTGCTTGCCGTAGTAGGTCGGGTCGTCGGCCACGCGCGCGTCGGTGTAGCCATAGCTTCCGATCATGCTCCAGTGGTCGGTCAGCCGCCCGGTGACGTCGACCTCGACGCCGCGCGAGCGGACTTTTCCGGCAGCGCGATACTCGGTGACGCCGGTTGCGGCATTGAGCTGCGAGACCAGCACGTTCCGCTTGTCGATGTCGTACATCGCCGCGGTGCCCGAGAGGCGCTGGTTGAGATCGAACTTGATGCCGGTCTCATACTGGGTGCCTTGCTCGGGTGCGAGGTTCGAGCCGACGACCACGCCGCCGGTGAGCGGTGCAATCGTCGAGGTCGGCTTCAGGGATTCCGTGTAGCTTGCATAAAGCGAGACCTGTTCGGTGAGCTTGAGGATCGCGCCGCCGAGCGGCAGGGCCTTGTCGCCACTGAGATTCGTGTTGGTCACGAACGGACGCGCCTTGCCTGCGAGCTGCTCGTATTCCATCCAGCGAACGCCGCCGACCAAGGCGAGGCGGTCGGTGAGATGCAACGTGTCCTGGAAAAACAGCGCGCGCTCGCCGAGCTTGTCGGTCTGGTCGCTGTCGGCGGCGGACACCGTTGTGCCCGGCCCGATCAGCCCGTAGACGGGATCATAGATGTTGAACACGCTGGGCAGCGTCTTCCGCAGCAGATCCTGGCGGTAGATCGTACGATACTGCGCGTCGCCGCCGAACAGCACCTCGTTGCGCATCTCCCCTAACCAGAACACACCCTGCAAATAGGAGGTGCCGTAGCTGATGTTGCTGAGCGCGCCCAACGTGCCGTCATTGCTGCGCGACTCGATGCCCGTAACCGGATTCACCGCGGTAATGCGGAGCTGATAGGCGCCGTAGGATTCGGTGTTGTAGCCGTAGCCCGCGTAGAGCTTCCAATCCTGGTTGAAGCGGTGCTCCACAGAAGCCTGCACCAGATCGGACGTGCCCCACATGTTGTTGTAGGGCTCGTCCAGCCGGCGCGTCGCCGGGATCGCGAGTGGCTTCTTGGTGCGGGAATCGATCGCCGTGCCGCGATCGAAGGGATAGAGGAAGTCGCGGTGCTCGTAGTTGAGCTGGACCGTGGTGTCCTTGCCGTACCAGGCGAGCGACGGCGCGATCAGCGTTTCCTTGTGCGTACCGAAATTGCGCCAATAATCCTCGCCGACGCCGTAGGCGATGAATCGGTAGGCGAGCCCATCCTTGCCGATCGGACCCGTGATGTCGAACAGCGCATCGCCGCCGCTGCGTCCGCCATAGGTCGAGCCGAGCAGGGTGACGGAGCCGTGCTGATAGAGCTCGGGACGCTTGCTGATGGTGTTGACGATGCCGCCGGGATCCATGATGCCGTAGATCAGCGACGCCGGGCCCTTCAGCACTTCGACGCTTTCCACCGCGGCGTTGAGGCCGCGGCCTTGCACCAGCGGCATGCCGTTGCGCATGACCGAGCCGTCGCGGTTATCGCCAAAACCGCGGCGGATGATGGCGTCCTGGGTGCCGGCGAGCGTGTTGGTTTGCGTGATGCCGGAGACGTTGGCGAGCGCATCGTCGAGATTGCGCGGCAACTGGTCCTTCAAGACCTGCTCGGGCACCACGTTGACGGACTGCGACGTATCAAGCGGCGAGGCGCCCGTGCGCAGCGTGCTCGAGTTCGGCATCGCGCGATAACCGAGCTTGGCTTCATTCAGGACTGCCGCGGCAGCGGCCGCGCGCTCCGACGGCGAAGCTTCCATCGGCTTCGGATTGCGATCGCGTTGCCACGCGGTAGCCTGCGTGCGACGCGCCGATGTCGTAGCCGCATTCACCTTCGGCCGCTTTGTCGGCGCCTCCACCGTCACCGGCGGCAGCGCCGACTGCGCCTCTGCGATCCCTGTGGAGGAGGAATAATCGGCGAGCAGGACGACTGCTCCGAGGAGAACACGCGCACGACTCCTGCCGGCACGGTTTCGATGGCCGCGGACGCGCTGGCCATCAGCATTGGCACGCACTTTCGAGTCACTTCCAAGTCAGAGAATTGCATTCACGCAAGCGCGTCTAGCAGAGCCCGCGCAGCCCGCGCGACTTGAATAGCTCTAAGATCGAGTGGTTCTAAATCGGAGCGCGCGTTGCGCGGCGCAGTGCGCGATCAAGCCTGCTCTTCCCTCACCATGTCGATGAAAGCGCGAAGCGGCCGAGGCATGCGGCGGCGACTGGGGTAATAGAGCGAGGGGCCGGCGAACATGGGCTGCCAGTCGCACAGCACGGCCTTGAGGCGGCCAGCAGCAATATCGGGCGCGGCGTAAGGCTCGAACACGCAGGCCAGGCCAAAGCCTTCGAGGCAGGCGTCGAGGATGAGCTCCTGGTCGTCGAGAACCAGCGGACCTTCTGGGATGAATTCCAGCTCGTCGCCATCCTTTTCCAATGGCCAGGCAAAGAGGCCGCCGCCGGGAAAGCGCTGGCAGATACCCATGTGCCCCTTCAGGTCGGCAGGGACGCGCGGAATGGCGCGGGTGGCGAAATAGTCCGGGCTGCCGACCAGCGAGAAACGCATGGGACCAGACAAGGCAATCGCGATCATGTCGCGCGGCAGCTTCTCGTCGAAGCGAACCCCGGCATCGAACCCGGCGGCCACGATGTCGGTGAGCGCGTCATCGGACGCAAGCTCCACGCTCACGCGGGGATAGCGGCGCAGGAAGCGCTTGAGCGGAGGCAGCAGAATGAGCCGCGAGACGGAACGTGGTGCATTGATCCGGAGGCTGCCGGACGGGCCATGAGCAAAGGAGGCCGCCTCGTTCACCGCGGTTTCGATCGCTGCGAGCGCCGGATCGAGCTTGGCAAGCAGCTTCTGGCCGGCTTCCGTCAACGCCAAGGCGCGGGTCGTGCGGTTGAGAAGCCGGACGCCCATTCGCTCCTCGAGGGCGCGCATGCCGTGGCTCAGAGCGGACGGGGACACGTTCAGTTCGCTGGCTGCGCGCCGGAAGCTCTTCAGGCGCGCGATCGCCGCGAAAGCGGCAAGGTCGGGAAGGTCGGCGCGCTTCATTAGTGAATATGACTCATTGATTCATGCAATGAATACCCGATTATCGTTCTACATGCACCTTTCTAAAGAGATCCGCAGTCTCTCAAACACGGACCGCGATCAATGGAATTTTCGAACAAGACCTATGTCGTCACCGGCGCTTCCTCGGGAATCGGCGCGGCAACAGCCCGCGCCCTGGGACTAAGGGGCGCGAATGTCGTGCTGGCTGCGCGCCGCCTGGACTTGTGCGGCACGATCGCGGCAGACATCGAGCAAGCTGGCGGACGGGCCCTCGCCTTGCGATGCGACGTGACGCGGGAGGAGGATATCCGCGCGACGATCGCGCAGACGGTGGAGCACTTCGGCCGTCTCGACGGCGCGGTGAACAATGCCGGCCAACTAGGCCACGCCGCGCCCCTCCACGAGACCGCAACGGCCGACTTCGAGACGATCATGGCCGCCAACGTGACGAGCGTCTTCTGGTCCATGAGGTATCAGATCGCAGCCATGCTACCGAGCGGCGGCGGAGCTATCGTCAATGTTGCCTCCATTGCCGCGCATGTGGGCTTTGCCCAGGTCGCCCCCTATGTCGCCAGCAAACATGCGGTTCTGGGCCTCACCCGTACGGCGGCACTGGAGTATTTCGGCAAGGGCATCCGCATCAATGCGGTAAGCCCCGGCCCCATCGCCACGCCGATGGCGGAAATCGGCTTCGGCAGCCTCGACAATCTCAATGCCACCATGACGACGTCGCCCGCCGGTCGCGCCGGCATTCCCGCGGAAATCGCCGCATCCATCCTTTATCTTCTCTCCAATGCAGCAAGCTATGTGAGCGGTCAGGCGCTCGTTGCAGATGGCGGCTGGACGGTGGCCTGATATGCGGCGGCGCCGTCGTCTTGGCACCGTGTCAGTTTCTGCCCTCGGACTCGGCTGCATGGGCATGAGCGAGTTCTACGGCCCAAGCGAGGATGCGCAATCCTTCGCTACGATCGAACGGGCGCTCGATCTCGGCGTCGATCTTCTCGACACCGCCGACACCTATGGCTTTGGCTCCAATGAGGAGTTGCTCGGGCAATTCCTGAAAGGCAAACGCAATCGCGCTGTGCTGGCCACCAAGTTTGGCATCGTGCGATGCAAAAGACGCCCATGAGCGGCATGTCGACAACTCACCTGCCTACATCAGGACTGCCTGCGAGGGTTCTTTGCGGCGGCTCGGCATCGAAACCATCGATCTCTACTACTGCCACCGCCGCAATCCGGATGTCCCCATCGAGGAGGTGGTCGGCGCCATGGCGCGGCTCGTTGAGCAAGGCAAGGTTCGCTTGCTTGGCCTGTCCGAAGTTTCGCCCACCACGTTGCGCTTGGCATCTGCCGTTCACCCCATCTCGGCGGTGCAGAGCGAATATTCGCTGTGGAGTCGCGAGCCGGAAGGTGGAATGCTTGCAGCCTGCCGCGAGCTGGGAGCAACCTTCGTTGCCTATTCGCCGCTGGGCCGCGGCTTCCTTACCGGCAGGCTGGATGTGGCGGGACTTGCGGACGGCGACTTTCGCAAGACCAATCCGCGCTTCCAGGACGGCGCGCGGGAGACGAACCAGGCACTCGTCAATCAGCTTGACCGGATCGCCCGGACGCGAAACCTCACGCCCGCGCAGATGGCGCTTGCGTGGCTCTTGTCGAAACATCCGCACGTCACTCCGCTTTTCGGCACGCGCCGACCTGAGCGCGTCCAGGAGAATGCGACGGCAGCGGAGATCACGCTGTCTCCTGACGAGATCGGCACGCTCGATACGTTGTTTGCACCCGATACCATCGCCGGCTCGCGCTATCCGAGCACCGGAATGGTCGGAATCGAGCCATCAACCTAACGAGCGCGAGCGCAGCGATTGTGATGGCAAGCGGCGGAAATTGATGGGCCGGTCGATGGCAAGGACAAGAATCCGTGTGGTCCGCACTCGGTGTCGTCGAGATTGCGAAAACACTCACGGCTGTCGCTTGCAGAGTCCGTATCGTCGCGCGAGCGCGAGCGCGGTCATCGGCTTGCTGTAGAAATATCCCTGACCGATCTCGCAGCCGAATTTGCGCAAGAGACGCACCTGTTCCGCCGTCTCCACACCTTCCGCCACCACGTCCAGATCCAGAGCGTCCGCGAGCGAAACGAAGGCCCGGACCACGGCGGCCTTGCGGGGATCGCGGTCGATGCTCATGGTGAACGAGCGGTCGATCTTCACAACATTGATCGGAAAACGATCGATGTAGGCCAACGCCGAATGGCCGGTGCCGAAGTCGTCGACGGCGATGGAGACACCCATGCGCGAGATCGCCGAAAGCGTCTCCTGAACGCTCTCGCTGTCCTGGAGCATCATTCCTTCGGTGATCTCGATCTCGAGCCAGGCGGGCGGGCAACCGCTCGCCTCGAGCGCCGGCGCGATGTGCTCGGTCAATGCGCCGGTCGTGATCTGCCTCGGCGAAATGTTGACCGCCATGGTGATGGGCTGGGCGCGGTACTTGTTCTGCCGCACGATGGCCGCGCAGGCCCTCTCGAGCACCCAGCGACCGATCTCTACGATTTGTCCGGACTCCTCGGCGACGCTGATGAACCGGTCCGGCGATAGTGGACCGAGCGTCGGATGCTTCCAACGCAGCAGCGCTTCAACGCCCACGAGATGGCCGTCGCCGAGCCGGCATTTTGGCTGAAACACCAGGCTGAATTCCCGGCGATCGAGCGCCTGGCGAAGCGCCTGACCGAGGGCGACCTTCTCCATGGTTTGTTGCGAGAGCTCGGGCCGGTAGAACTGGGCCTTGTTGCGTCCGTTCCGCTTCGCCTCGTAGAGCGCCTCGTCCGCCGATCCCATCAGCTCGTCGATATCCCATTCGCCACTCACGACGGTAGTGATGCCGATGCTGCAGGACACGAACAATTCCGACCCACTCAGCCGGAATACGGGAGCCATCGCGCGCTGGATGCGTTCGGCGATCTCTTGCAGTTCGGCATCGTCCCGGATGTTTGCGACCAGAATGACGAATTCGTCGCCGCCGAGACGTGCCAGGGTGTCCGTCTCGCGGATGCAGGCGCTCAGGCGGCTTGCAACCTCCTTGAGCAGCTCGTCGCCACGGCTGTGGCCGAGCGTGTCATTCACGTCCTTGAAGTGGTCGATGTCCAGCAGCATCAGGCCGACACCGCCACGCGTGTTCGGCCCAACACTCAACTCGTCCCGGACGCGATCGTAGAGCAAGGCGCGATTGGCAAGCCCGGTCAGGGAATCGGAATAGGCGAGCCGCTGGATGCGTTCACGTTGGTTGACGGAGGCCGTGATGTCCCTGGAGACCGCGAGCACGGTTTGCACCTGTCCCGACTCGCCGACCTCCGGAACGAAACGCGCGTTCACCGTGCCGATCCCATCGACCTTTCTGACCTTGAACTCGGCCTCGCGCTGCTCGCCGCGGTCGAACACCTCTTGCAGCAGCGCCTTGAATCTCACGACGTCGATAACCGGCGAACCGTGGTCCGGCGTGCACCCTACGCCATAATTGTAGGCGGGACCGGTGATCGCCTGTGCCGCAGGATTGATATAGAGCCGTCGCAATCCGGAGTCGAACCGGACGATCGCATCCGGCGAGTTCTTGGCAAGCGCCCGAAACTCCTGCTCCCGCTGCGCGAGCTGTTCCTCCATGCTGCGCCGTTCCGTAATATCGCGCCCGATCGCCAGAACGCCCTGGACTGCCCCGTTGCGGTCCCACTCCGCGACGATCGAGATATGGTGCATCCGCAGTACTGCACTCTCGACCGGAACCTGCATTTCAAGCACCTGCGATTCACCGGTGGTGGACACCGTGTCGATAGCTTCGATGAAGCGAGCGAGGCCCTCTCCGGCAGAGGGCCAGATCTCGTTCAAGGTTTTTCCGTAGACGGCTTCGGGGCGAAGCTCGATCATTCGTGCATAGTGGGAATTGATGTAGGTCAGCGTCCGTTGCGGTCGAAGCGGATCACATTATCCGGGGAGTTCTCCGCAAGCGTCCGAAGCTCGGTCTCCCGTTCGTGCAATTCCTCGATCGTTTTCCGAAGATCGGTAATGTTGTGGCCGGCGCCGGCAACCCCGATCACCTCGGCTTCCGAGAGGATGGGAGACAGCGAGACGGACACGATGTGCTCGCTTCCCTGCAGGATGAGCCGCCTTTCATATTGGTGCGGCAGCCCGGTTTCCATCACACGACGATTGGATTCCCAGAGATCCTCGGCCACGTGAGCGGGCCAGACATCGTGAAATCGCTTTCCGATCAATTCGTCCGGATTTGTGCGGCCGATATTCGCTAGATAGGCCGAGTTGACGGCCATGAAGCGGCCATCCACGCCTACCAGCCAGGCCGGCATCGGAATGCTGGCCAGCAGCGCGCGATAGTATCTTTCCTGTATCGTAAGGCGTTCCTGAAGGGATAACCGCTCGGTCACATCGGTCCAGAACGCCAGCGTGCACTCTCGATCATGCCAGTTGAGCGGCTTGCAGACGACTTCGGTCGGCAGGATCGCGCCGCTCTTGTGGCGATGAAGCGCAATGGTTGCGCTCGGGCTGCGTGCGAGGCGCTCCGTCGTATCGCCAGCATGGGCCGCCGGCCCGTCACTGCAGATCAGATCGGCAAGACACAACCGCGCGAACTCTTCGCGCGAATAGCCGAGATCGGCGCTCGCCCGATCGCTGAAGTCCAGGAAGCGCTGGCTTGCGCAATCGATGATCACGATGCCACATGGAACGTGCTTGAGCAGCATCTGGTCGAGCGTCAACTCGCCCGCCAGCGGCGGGGAAGGTGCCGTCGGCAGGTGCCACATCCCCGCATCCTCCGGCATGGTCGATGCCGATCCAGGGCGCGCGGTTTGCCCCGCAGCCAGCTCGACCAATTCCGCCGTCTTCATGATCCCCACTGCCGCCATTCTGCCCACATCGGCCTAACGCTATCGAAGCCCCGTGAATGCAACGTTACCTCGGTTCCGTCGTATTTGAGTCCCGGATGGAGGGTTCGGAAAATGGACCGCTACGCCGGCAAATATGCCTCCTTGACGCGTCCGTCGGTTGAATTCGGCAGCCCGGGGTCTTATCGGTAAGCGCCATGAACACCCAGATCATGACCGCCGAGAGGCCCCTGATGGCCCAGGCGCGGCCGCGCAAGGCGGCCCCATTCCTCCCCATGAGCCGCGCCGAGATGACGGCGCTCGGCTGGGATGCCTGCGACATCGTGCTGGTGACGGGTGACGCCTATGTCGACCACCCGAGCTTTGGCATGGCGATCATCGGCCGGTTGCTGGAGGCGCAGGGCTTCCGGGTCGGCATCATCGCGCAGCCGGACTGGCATTCGGCCGAGCCGTTCAAGGCGCTGGGCAAGCCGAAGGTCTTCTTCGGCATCACCGGCGGCAACATGGATTCGATGGTTAACCGTTACACGGCGGATCGGCGCTTGCGCCACGACGATGCCTATACGCCCGGCGGCGAGGGCGGAAGGCGGCCGGACCGCTGCACGATCGTCTACGCTCAGCGTTGCCGTGAGGCTTTCAAGGACGTTCCGATCGTGCTCGGCGGCATCGAGGCCTCGCTGCGCCGGATCGCGCATTACGACTACTGGTCCGACAAGGTGCGCCGCTCGGTGCTGGCCGACGCCAAGGCGGATCTCCTGCTCTACGGCAATGCGGAACGTGCTGTCGTCGAGGTGGCCCACCGGCTCGCCGAGGGCACGGCGCCCCGCGATCTCGATTCCATCCGGGGCACAGCGCTGTTCCGCCGCGCGCCCGAGGACTACACCGAGCTGCACGCGGACGATCTCGATTCCGCCGATGAGGGCGCGGCTCGCCATCCCGGTAACACCGTGATCCGGCTGCCTGCCTGCGAGCAGGTCGAGCAGGACCGCGAGGCTTATGCGCGCGCTTCACGCGTGCTGCACCGGGAGAGCAATCCCGGCAATGCGCGGCCACTCGTCCAGCGTCACGGCGATCGCGACCTCTGGCTGAACCCGCCGCCGATCCCGCTGACCACCGAGGAGATGGACGCGGTCTACGATCTGCCCTACGCCCGCGCGCCGCATCCGGCTTACGGCGATGCCAGGATTCCGGCCTGGGAGATGATCAAGTTCTCGGTGACGATCATGCGCGGCTGCTTCGGCGGCTGCACCTTCTGTTCGATTACCGAGCACGAGGGCCGCATCATCCAGAACCGCTCGGAAGGCTCGATCCTGCGCGAGATCGAGCGCATCCGCGACAAGACGCCGGGTTTCACCGGCGTGATCTCCGACATCGGCGGTCCGACCGCCAACATGTACCGGATGGCGTGCAAGGATCCGAAGGTCGAAGCGGCGTGCCGGCGGCCGTCCTGCGTCTTCCCCGAGATCTGCCCGAACCTCAACACCTCGCACGACGACTTGATCCGGCTCTATCGCAAGGTGCGCGAGACCAAGGGCATCAAGAAGGTGATGGTCGCTTCCGGCGTGCGGTACGACCTCGCGGTGGAGAGCCCGGAATATGTCAAGGAGCTCGTCACCCATCACGTCGGCGGCTATTTGAAGATCGCGCCCGAGCATACCGAGCGCGGCCCGCTCGACAAGATGATGAAGCCGGGCATCGGCGCCTATAACCGCTTCAAGCGGATGTTCGATGCCGCAGCAGAACAGGCCGGCAAGAAATATTACCTGATCCCCTATTTCATCGCGGCGCATCCGGGCACGACCGACGAGGACATGATGAACCTCGCGCTCTGGCTCAAGAAGAACCGCTATCGCGCCGACCAGGTGCAGACCTTCCTGCCCTCGCCGATGGCGACCGCCACGGCGATGTACCACACCGGCGTCAATCCGCTGCGCGGCGTGCGTCGCGGCGGCAGCGACAAGGTCGAGGCGATCAAGGGGCTTCGGCAGCGCCGGCTGCACAAGGCGTTCCTGCGCTATCACGACCCCGACAACTGGCCGGTGCTGCGCGAGGCGCTGAAGGAGATGGGCCGTGCCGATCTGATCGGCTCCCGCCCCGACCAGCTCGTGCCCGCCCACCAGCCGCCCGGCACTGGCAAGGCCGCCGGAACGCGACGTCCCGTGCGCCCGGGTGGCCGGACGCAGCGCTTCACGACGAAGGGTGTGCGTGTGATGAAGTGAACGACCGCGCCCGTTGCGGGTTGGGGGTGATCTGCGCCGTGAAGTGCGCACGCCTCACTTGGCATCGATCGCGGAATTGTCCAAACGAAGCAGAATTGTGGTAGTATCATCGGGTCGCTGTCGAAAGCACGACCTGAAATTTCACTGGTCTCGGGTGGTTCGCGCCATGCTCAGGCCCGCAGAAGACACACGTGAAGTCCAAGAGCTGAACCCAGCTGAATTCGGTGCGATTGCCCACCTCTATCGCGGCGAAATCTATCGCAGCACCATCTGGCGCACACGCCTCGACAACACGACCAACTGGTCGATCGTGACCTTGGGCATCGCCCTGTCGTCGACATTCTCGTCTAAAGAAGCATCAGCGCTGCCGCTCATCCTGATAGGCATGCTGCTCGCGGTCTTTCTCGGACTCGAGGCGCGCCGTTATCGCTATTTCAACGTCTGGCGCGCGCGGGCGCGCTTCCTCGAAACACACTGGTACGTTCCGATCCTGAGCGGCAAACGCGGAGAGGACGATGCGAGTTGGCGAACCATCCTCGCGGAAGACTACCTGCATCCGCGTCATCATATCAGCTTCGTTCGCGCCGCCGGACGTCGTATTCGCCGCACATACATCTGGATCATCGTGATCCAGACATCGGCCTATGTCGGCAAACTCGCGATCCATCCGCAAATGGCGACTCACCTGGATGAACTCATCGATCGCGCCGCAATCGGCCCGATCCCGGGCTGGGTGGTGATTTGCTGCGGCCTTCTCTACAATCTCTGCTGGGTTGTGCTTGCCGTCGCGACATATTGGCTTGATCGGCGTGCGCATGGCACACGACCCTCCGCAGGAGGAATGGGTTGACCGACGAGCCGGCGCGATCCCCGCGGTTCGCAGATAGGTCGGCAATACTGTCTAACTACGAGGTGGCTGGAATCGAATCGTGTCGCGATGCAGTGACGAATTGCGGCATTCGACCGCAACGCCTATCTTGAGCCCAGCCAATCACGCGGCCGCCTATCGTGCGGCAGGGCCCACGGTGGACGGCTTGCATACCCATCGGAGAGCACGCCATGTCCATTGCTCCGACACTGCACCGATATCTCACCGCCGAGAAAATCCACTATGCCGAGATCCCGCACGATCTCACCATGTCATCGACGCGCACGGCGCAGGCCTGTCACGTGTCGGGCGATCGTCTCGCCAAGGCCGTCGTGTTGCGGCATGACGGCGGCTATATGCTCGCGGTCGTGCCGGCATCGCACCATCTCAACCTGCCGGACCTGAAGCAGAGGCTCGGGGAGGATCTCGCGATGGCCAACGAAACCGAGATCAATCGGATCTTCGCCGACTGCGCGCACGGAGCAGTGCCGGCCGTCGGCAGGTGCTACGGGCTCGATCTCATCGTCGATGACACCATCCAGGCCCAGCCCGAGGTCTATATCGAAGCCGGCGATCACGAGACGCTGCTCCAGCTGACGCATGCGCAGTTCGCGCGCCTGACGGCCAATGCGCCGCATGGACGCTTCAGCGTGCACGACTGACGCGGCGCGACGCGAGATGATCCACCGATGCGCCCTCGTCGCATCGCGCGTGCGGTCGCGCCCGGTTTGTTGTATAGTCACGCGACGGGGCTGCGTTCGCAACGGAGGTCCTCATGAAAGTCAGGGACGTGATGCACAAGGGCGTCGATTGGGTCAGCCCCGACACCCCGATCACCGAGATCGCGAAGTTGATGCAAGGGCACGACATCGGTTGCATTCCGATCGGTGAAGACGACCATCTGATCGGGATGGTGACCGATCGCGACATCGTCTGCAAAGGCCTTGCAATCAAGGACTTCAACGCCGCGCGCATGACAGCGCGGGACGTGATGACCGAAGGCATCCATTGCTGCCGGGAAGACGACGATCTGGCGAAGGCCGTGCATCACATGGAGACGCTGAAGATCCGCAGGCTGCCCGTGATCAACAGGAGCAAGCGGATGGTCGGCATGATCAGCCTGGGTGATGTCGGCCAATCCGCCACCACCGATCTGTTGACCCAATGCGTCAAGGGCGTGTCGGCCCATCACCATTGAGGCAACGCCGGCTCGGCCGGAGGGACGTCGATGGCTCCGTGCCCAAACGGCGCGGGCAAGGGAGGACATGATGGCGTGGCGCGACGACAAGGCCCGGGCGACCCTGATCCACGATGCGGCAGGAAGCATTCAGCCGGGCAAGAGCCCTCGGGCCTTTGCCGAGCTTCTGTTCGGCTACACCAATCTCGAGGACCTCGCCAATTACGATGCCTCCTCGCTGGCCCTGCTCGCGGAGCAAGCCTGGGAGCATGTGCAGCGACGCACGGCTGGCAGTGCCGATATCCGCGTCGTCAATCCGGCGATGCCGGACGGGCGCGAGATTTCCGTACTCGAAATTCTCAACGACAACATGCCCTTCCTGTTCGACTCCACCATGGCGGAGCTCACCGAGCAGGGCATCGAGGTCACCCTCGTCGCTCACCCGATCATCGCGGTGGAGCGCGATGACCAGGGCAAGCTCCTGCGTTTCTACGGTGAAGCATTGCCGGAAGGGGCAAGGGGCGCGCGCGAGAGCCTGATTCATCTCCACATCACCCGCCTGGATGCCGAGGCCGACCAGCAGAAGCTGATCGTCGGCCTCACCCGGACGTTGAACGACGTGCGCGCCTGCGTCACCGACTGGCGAGCCATGCGGGACCGCGTCGAGCAAGCGATCAAGACGTTCACGTCCAACCCGCCGCCGCTCCCAATCGACGAGGTCGCCGAGGCCAACCAATTCCTGCAATGGCTGTGTGCCGACAATTTCACGTTTCTGGGCGTGCGCGAATATCGCTTCTCGCCCGACAGCGATGCGTCGGATGACATCACGACTGGCGAAGGCCTCGGCATCCTGAGCGACCCCGATGCGAAGGTCCTGCGCCGCGGCAACGAAATGGTGGTGATGACGTCGGAGATTCGCGAGTTCATGCGCGAGCCTACCCTGCTCATCGTCATCAAGGCCAATGTCAGCAGCCGCGTCCATCGCCGCATCCGGATGGACTATGTCGGGATCAAGCTCTACACGCCCGACGGCCGGCTCGAGGGCGAGTTGCGCGTCGTCGGCCTGTTCACCTCGGGCGCCTATACGCGCTCCGTCCGACAGATCCCTTATGTTCGCCACAAGGTGTCGCGGGTGCTCCAACGCGCCGGCTTCGATCCGAGCGGCCATTCGGGCAAGGCGTTCATGCACATTCTCGAAGAGTATCCGCGTGACGAGCTGTTCCAGATCGACGTCGACACGCTCTACGATTTCGTCATGGAGATCCTGATCCTCTATGAGCGCCCCCGCGTCCGGGCGCTGGCTCGGGTCGACAAGTTCGATAGATTCGTCTCGATCCTGGTCTTCATTCCGCGCGACAAATACGACACCGACGTGCGCACGCGCGTCGCCAATTTCCTGGCGCAGGCCTACCGGGGGACCCTGTCGGCCTCCTACGTGTCCTTCCCCGAAGGCGCATTGGCGCGGGTCCACTACATCATCGGGCGCTATGAAGCGAAGACTCCCGCCGTCGAGCGCGCTACGCTGGAAGCCGGCATCAGCGCCATTGCCGCAACCTGGGCTGACAAGCTGAAGGCCGCGCTGACTGCGTCAACCGATGGCATGCGGGCGCGCATGCTCGCCAATCGCTATGCGCAGGCCTTTAGCGGCGGCTATGCCGAGGTATTCACGGCGGAACAATCGGTCGCCGACATCGCGACCATCGAAAGGCTGACGGCAGCCCGCCCGGTAACGATTTCGGTTCACCGCTTCGAGGGCAAGGACGATCCCAGGCGCTTCGGCCTGAAGGTGTTTTCGGACGCCGCGCCGCTGTCGCTGTCCTATCGGGTGCCGGTGATCGAAAATCACGGCCTGCGCGTGGTCAACGAGCGCACCTATCAGATCGTGCCCGGTAACAGGCCCGAACCGGTCTGGCTACACGACATGACGATCGAAACCAGCGACGGCAAGCCGATCGAGATCAGTCCGGAATTGAGCCATCGCCTGGAAGCATCGATCATGGCCGTTGTCAGCGATCGCGCTGAATCCGACGGATACAACGCCCTGATCGTGCGCACAGCCCTGGGCTGGCGGGAAGTCTCGAGTATCCGGGCACTGTCTCGCTATTTGCACCAGATTCGCGCTCCGTTCAGCCAGGACTATATGTGGGAGACCTTGCGCAAGAACGCCGCGATCACCGCCAACCTCGTCGCGCTGTTCCAGGCCCGCCTCGATCCGCGCCTCACCCTGACGGAGGCCGAGCGTGCGGCGCGCGAGACGACCCTGCTCGCAGAGATCGAGGAGCAGCTCAAATCCGTCGCCTCGCTCGATGAAGACCGCATCCTGCGTCGGTTCACCAATCTGGTGCAGTCGATCATCCGCACCAATTTGTGGCAGGTCGGCCAGGACGGACATCCGCGTCCGGTGATCTCATTCAAGTTCGACGCGCGCGGGATCGAGGACCTGCCGGCGCCGCGACCGCTGTACGAGATTTTCGTGCATTCACCCCGTGTCGAAGGCATTCACTTGCGCTTCGGCAAGGTTGCGCGGGGGGGACTGCGCTGGTCCGACCGGCCGCAGGATTTCCGCACCGAGATCCTGGGCCTTGTAAAGGCGCAGCAGGTCAAGAACGCCGTGATCGTGCCGGTCGGGGCCAAAGGCGGCTTCGTGCCCAAGCGCCTGCCCTCCCCCTCCAACCGCGACCACTTTATGGCCGAAGGCACGGAAGCCTATCGCATCTTCGTTCGCTCTCTGCTCGAACTGACGGACAACCTCGACGGCGACGACATCGTGCCGCCCGACTCGACCGTGCGGCATAACGGCGACGATCCCTATCTGGTCGTCGCCGCCGACAAGGGCACCGCCACCTTCTCCGATATCGCCAACGCGATCTCGGCCGAGAAGAATCATTGGCTCGGCGACGCCTTCGCCTCCGGTGGCAGCCAGGGCTACGACCACAAGAAGATGGGGATCACGGCGCGCGGCGCCTGGGAGGCGGTCAAGCGCCACTTCCGCGAGCTCGGCACCGACATTCAGACCATGCCATTCACCGTCGCCGGCGTCGGCGACATGTCCGGCGACGTCTTCGGCAACGGCATGCTGCTCTCGCCGGCGACGAAGCTCGTGGCGGCTTTCGATCACCGCGACATCTTCATCGATCCTTCGCCCGATCCGGCGACCAGCTTCGCCGAGCGCCAGCGCCTGTTCGACCTGCCGCGATCGAGCTGGCAGGACTACAACAAGTCGCTGATCTCGCAAGGCGGCGGTGTGTTCCCGCGCTCACTGAAGGCGATCCCGCTCGCACCGGAAGTGCGCGCCCTGCTCGATCTCGACAAGCCGCAGGCGACGCCTTTCGAAGTGATGACGGCAATCCTGAAAGCGCGCACGGACCTCCTTTGGTTTGGCGGCATCGGCACTTATATCCGCTCGTCCTCGGAAAGCGACGATCAGGCCGGCGACCGCGCCAATGATCCGATCCGCATCACCGGCACTGAGGTCCGCGCCCGGGTGATCGGCGAAGGCGCCAACCTCGGCGTCACCCAGCGCGGCCGCATCGAAGCGGCGCAGAAGGGCATCAAGCTCAACACCGACGCCATCGACAATTCGGCCGGCGTGAACACCTCCGACGTCGAGGTCAATATCAAGATTGCGCTGGCGCGCCCCGAGCGCGAGGGGCGCCTCAGCCCCGCCGACCGCAACAGCCTGCTTGCAGCGATGACCGACGAGGTCGGCGAACTGGTGCTGCGCAACAACTATCTGCAGACGCTGGCGCTCTCACTCGCAGAACGCAAGGGCGTGGCCGAGACCGGCTTCCTCACACGCCTGATGCAATCGCTCGAGCAGCGCGGTCTGCTCAGCCGCGCCGTGGAGTTCTTGCCGGACGATGCGGCGATCACCGAACGGGTGAGGCGCGGGCAGTCCCTGACACGGCCCGAACTTGCCGTGTTGCTCGCCTACGCCAAGCTGACGCTTTACGATGACCTGCTCGTGACCAGCGTGCCTGATGATCCCTATCTTGCCCGCGAACTGTCCCAGTATTTTCCGAGCGAGGTCCAGGACAAATTCCCGACAGCGGTCGAATTCCACCGCCTGCGACGGGAGATCATCGCGACCAGCCTCGCCAATGCCGTCATCAACCGCGGCGGCCCGGCATGCATGGTGCGCCTGATCGACGAGACCGATGCCGATATCCCTACCATCGTCATGGCCTATGTGGCGGTGGATGAATCCTACGGGCTCCAATGGCTCAATGACGCGATCGACAAGCTCGACGCCTGCATCGACGGGCAGTTGCAGCTGTCGCTCTACGCGACGATCCAGGACCTTCTGTTGTCCCGCATGGTCTGGTACGTGCGCAATGTCGATTTCAGGGATGGCCTGGAGGCGGTGATCGCACGTTTCGGGCCGGGCATCCGCGAGACCACGGCCTCCCTCGACAACTCGCTGCCGCCGGACTTGCAGGCCGTGCGCAGCAAGCGTCGGCAGGACCTCACTGAGGCCGGTGTCCCGGCCAGCCTTGCCAGCGAGCTCGCCGACCTCGACGCCCTGGTCGCGGCACCCGATATCGTGACGGTCGCCGAACGCACCAGCCGCGCCATCGGGGATGCCGCCGCGACCTTCTTCGCTGCGGAAGCCAATTTCCGTCTCGATCGCATCATCGCCGCCGCCCGCAGCGTCCCGGCCAACGATTATTTCGAACGCCTCGCCATCGACCGCGCCGTCGACCAGATCGCAGCGGCCGAAAGGCGACTGGCTGCGGATATGCTGGCGACCGGCCAGTCCGGCAAGCAAGCCGTCGAGATCTGGCTCACGGCTCACCCCGAAGCGACGCGCACCCGCCGCTCGGTCGAGGAGATCGCCGCCAGCGGCCTGACGCTCGCCAAGCTGACGGTGGCTGCGAACCTGCTGGGAGATCTGGTCAAGGGCTGACGCGCGCCCGCAAACGGAGGGACCCCATGATCCATGCGACTTGCCATACCGCCGACAACGTCGTCTGTCTCGAGTTCGATGCCACGCCCTGGTTCAGCGAGGCCGACGCTCCGAGCATCATCGATCTCGCCCGGCGCGAATGGACGAGTGCCGCAATTGCCGAGTCACTCGAACGCCGACGAGGATACGAAGGCTTGCATGACCTCATGGAATATGCGGCCAAGCGACTTCAAGAGGAGTCCCTGGAGGACCCGACCTGGGAAACCTTCGAGTGTGTCGTCGACGGACCGGACGCCATGGCATGGCTCGAGAAGAACCGGCCTGAAATTGTGGCACGAATTCCGCGTCGACGTCAGCGATAAGGTTTATCGGCTCTGATCGAAGCGGAACCGGGCTCGCCCTTTTCTCGCCGCCATCATCATTCACGGAGCTAGCGGAGCGGGGCAAACGGTGGGCAGTGTTCCCGAAGGTTCCGTGTGATCGTCCGACATCTTCTGCAACATGAAACTCACGTGTCGCGCCGCGCGCTCCTGCGAGGGTTCGCGTCCTTTGGCATCCTCGCACTCGGCGGATGCACGGGCTTGGGCGCGACGGGCGCTCGCTATGACGCGTCGTCGCTTTCCGTTGACCCCACTCTGCTCGTCACCACCACGCGCAAGCCCGTGAACGGCGGTCGCACGAAACCCTGGTTCGGGCCGGAGCGCGCGACCACAATGACGGTCGCACGGGCAAAGCTGGTGGCGCCGGACGAGAGCCGTCTTTCTCTCGCCGCGGTCGGACTTGGCGATTGGCGCCTTGACCGGGTCGAACCGGTGTCGGCCGACGCTGGCGATCTCCTTGCGCAGGCCGGCGGGGGAGGAGACGTGCTGATCTACGTGCACGGCTTCAAGCAGACATTCGAGACGGCGGCGCTCGATGCCGCCCATCTCTCCGATGGGATCAAGTTCCGCGGCCGGACCATGGTGTTCTCCTGGCCCTCCAAGGCAGGACTGTTCGACTATGCCTATGACCGCGACAGCGCGATGTGGTCGCGCGACGATTTTGAGCGCGTGCTCTCGTCCATCGTGTCGGCCCCAACCGGCGGCCGCGTGCACATCGTTGCGCACAGCATGGGGACCATGCTGACGCTCGAAAGCCTGCGTCAGCTCTATGCGCGATACGGCGATACGGTGACCAGCAAGATCGGCGCGATCGTGTTTGCCGCACCCGATATCGACATGGACGTGTTCTCGTCGGCGATCCAGCGCATGGGTCCGCTTGCCGGCAAGATCACCGTGATTGCCGCAACGAACGATCGCGCACTGGCGCTGTCGGGGCAAATCGCCGGCGGAATGACACGGGTCGGCGCCGCCGAGAAGGCCGCCATCGAGCGGCTTGGCGTGCGCGTGATCGACGCCTCGGACGCGGGCTGGGGTATCATCAACCACGATCTGTTTCTGTCGAACGCCGACGTGCAGCGGGTAATCCGTCGCTCGATCGACGGTACGGCCGCCTGAGAGCGCGCCTGCCGCTCCGCCTTTGGGCGAAAACACCTTGCAAGATGAACCACAGCGCAGCGTCGCACTCGGCTGCGCCGCTTGTGTCGCGGCCGGCTCGTCGCTCGACCGTCATCCCGTCCGCGCGATCCCATGCTATCATGCTGCGCGGAAATCCATCGGGAGCCTCGGTTGCAGCGCCAGCAGTTCAAAATCGTCATCCAGACGGGCGAGCCGGTCTGGACGCCGGCGCGCGAGGCGCTGTGGCGACGCATTGGGCAGCATGATTTCGAGCCCGACACGCCGCTGAACTTCACCCGGCGCCTCGCGCGCGACCACGGCTGGAGCGTGCAGGAAGCTCGCGCGGCCGTCGAGGCCTATCGCCGCTTCTGCTTTCTCGCCGTCGTCTCGCCGACGCCGGTCACGCCGAGCGAGATCGTCGACGAGGTCTGGCACCAGCATCTCGTCTATTCGCGCGACTATTGGACGATCTGGTGCGCCGAGAGGTTACAGGCCCCGCTGCACCATGATCCCACTCCCGGCGGGCCCGAGGCTCAGGTGACCTATCGCCGGCAATATGCCGAGACGCTCGCGCTGCATGAGCGCGTGTTCGGGCCGCCGAGCGCGGGGCTGTGGCCGGCGACACATCTGCGCTTCGGGCGCCAACGCTATCATGTGACGGACCGCCGCCGCTGGCTTATCATCCCCAGACCGATCGCATGGATTCGCGATCGATTGATGAGGACGAACAGATGACGTGGAATCCGCTGGACTGGACGGCTGGTCCCTTCCTGACTCTCTATCTGACCAGCGCAGCCATCATCTTCCTGCTGGGTTACCATTTCAGGTCGACGATCGGTCCCGCCGCGAACGCGACGCGCCAATTGAACGCGCTGGAGCTGGCCTATCTCGCCGGCGGCGCACGGCGCCTCGGCGATGTGATCCTGCTCAGCCTAACGTCGGGGCACGGCGCCACCATCGCCCAGAACGGTCGCACGATCACCGTCACCGACCAGACGCCGCTGACGACGATCGTGCGCAGGCCGGCATCGCTCGATATCCAGCCGGACATGTCGCGCCAGCAGTTCCAGACGGCGGTCAGGCCGATCGTCCAGCAGATTCAGGGGCGCCTGCAACAGCTCGGCTACACCCCGACCGACGCGCAGATGACGTCCTTCCATATGACGGTCCTCCCTTTCGTCGTGCTTCTTCTGGGTCTCGGAGCCATCAAGGCCGCCGTCGGCGCAGAGCGGCACCACCCGGTGGGGATCCTGATTGTCCTGCTCGTCGCCACAGTGATCGGGGGCATCATGCTGGCGAAGCGCCCCATACGGACGCGAGCCGGCCAAGAGGCCCTCGCAAGCTATCAGACCTCCAACGCGCGAGCCTCGCGCGCGCCGCGCGATCACGAGCTGCTGCTCGCCGTGGCGCTCTCGGGTGCCGTCGTCCTGTCGGGGACGCCCTACGCCCCCGTCTATGCCGCCTCGCAGACGATGAGCAGCAGTGGTGGCGATGGTGGCGGCGGCTGCGGTGGGGGCGGCGGAGGTGGCGGTGGATGCGGCGGCTGCAGTTGAGGGGGCGGCCGGAAAGCAAAACATCGAAAACAACCCCATGCAAAGTAGCCGGCGATTTGCCGCCGTGAGGCTTATGCACTCGGCTAAGTCATTTGAACATCAAACGAATCACGCGATTTCGGATAGAGCCTCAAGGAACGAAGTACCTTACGACCTCCTCCTGATGCACCCAACGCAACGGGCAGGTCATCGATCACGTCGCGCCACCTCCCGTTGGCGCTGGCGATCTCCGCGCGCTGAAGGCCCGCCATAACCGAAAGAAGATGGAACCCGGGAACACGTGATGCGTTACGACGACGCGGATGAGAAGGCCGCGTTGGAAGGTGACGAGATCCAGGCATCGCTGCCGGGATTCTCGCGATAGCTGCGCCACCTTCCGCATCATCGACCGGCATGGGCGCACCTCGGTGAAGGAGGGCTGCATGTCAAATGGCGTCGGTTCGAGATCTAGCATCCGGGAATCAGCCACCGGCCGGCAGGACGAAAAACGTACCGGATGGAGCTGGTGGTACCTGCTCCTCCTCATTCAATTCGTCGCCGTTCTCTGGCCGCCGTTCTACAACATGGCCGAGCCTGAGCTCATCGGCATCCCATTCTTCTACTGGTACCAGCTTCTCTGGGTCATCGTTGGAGCCATCCTGACCGCGATCGTCTATTTCGCGACGGAGGAATAGTCCGGTCGCGGGTGCAATCACGCGAGGGGAAACAATAACGCGGGAGGGCCAATCGGGAGGAATGCCGTGCAGGACGTCAACTGGACTGCCTTGATCATCTTCCTGGTGCTGTTTGCCCTGATCACGTGGCTCGGCTTCGCCGCGGCGCATTGGCGCAAGGGCGATCTCGATCAGTTGCACGAATGGGGGCTTGGCGGACGTCGCTTCGGCACGATCGTCACCTGGTTCCTGATCGGCGGCGACCTCTACACGGCCTACACCTTCATCGCCGTTCCGGCGCTGGCTTTCGGGGCCGGTGCGGTCGCCTTCTTTGCCGTCCCGTATACGATCATCGCGTATCCCATCCTCTTCCTGGTTTTTCCGCGGCTTTGGTACGTCTGCCACCGGCACAACTACATCACGGCCGCCGACTTCGTCCGCGGGCGCTTCGGCAATCGCTGGCTTGCACTGGCGATGGCGGTCACCGGCATCGTCGCGACATTGCCCTATATTGCGCTCCAGCTTGTCGGGCTTCAGGTCGTGATCGGAGGAATGGGCGTTTCCGGCGAGGGCTATAGTGGCGACCTGCCGTTGCTGTTCGCGTTCATCATCCTCGCCGCCTTCACCTATTCGAGCGGACTGCGGGCCCCCGCGTCAATCGCCATCGTCAAGGACATCCTGATCTACATCACGGCGTTCGCCACCATCGTCCTCGTTCCCATACAGCTAGGCGGCTTTGAGAAGATCTTCGCAGCCGTACCGGATTCGAAACTGCTGCTGGCTACGCCCGGCGCCAACACGACCGGCGCGTACGGCGCCTACGCGACGCTGGCGCTCGGATCGGCACTGGCGCTCTTCCTTTACCCTCATTCGATCACGGGCATCCTGAGCGCCAGCAGCGGACACGCCGTCAGGCGCAACGCGGCACTTTTGCCGGCCTATTCATTCATGCTTGGCCTGCTAGCGCTGGTCGGCTTCTTCGCCATTGCCGCAGGGGTCGGCAATCTTCCCGAATACGCGACCGGCTTCAAACAGTTCGGCAACAACTTTGCGGTGCCGGCCCTGTTCCTGCACAGCTTCCCGTCATGGTTCGTCGGCATCGCCTTTGCAGCCATCGGCATCGGAGCGCTCGTACCGGCCGCGATCATGTCGATCGCTGCCGCCAATCTCTACACGCGCAACATTCACCGCGAATTCATCAATGACGCGCCCACCGACAAGCAGGAAGCGCAGATGGCAAAGTTGGTGTCGCTCATCGTCAAGTTCGGCGCGCTGGCCTTCATCGTGTTCGTGCCGTCGAAATTTGCGATCTATCTGCAGCTCCTCGGTGGAATCTGGATCATCCAGACGCTGCCTGCCGTGATGCTCGGCGTCTACACGCGATGGTTCAACGATTGGGCACTCTTCGTCGGATGGGCCGCGGGAATTGTTGCCGGGACCGCGATGTTCGTCGCCGCGAACCTTACCCCGACCTATGCTCTTGCGGTAGGCGACTTCAGCTTTCCCGGCTATTCGGCGCTGTACGCCGTGGTTCTCAACCTCGTTCTGACACTCGTCCTCACGCCGCTGTTCAATCTCGTCAGCCGCACCTCGACCGATGAGACTCTCGCGACCGAGTATAGGGCGCCGTTGCGAACCTGAGAAAGATCGCAAGACGGAAAAGTGCACTGCGCACACCGATGCCGGATCACGTCACACGCTATGCCCGGCCCTTGATCTCATAGTGACCCGGCACGCATTTGTAGCGTTCGATCCGCCAGTTCGAATGATACAGCGGATGTTCACCCATCCACTTCGCAAGCGGCGCCTGCGCCCCCTTCATGCAGTCCTGAAACGTGATGTCGGGCGTCATGCTGCTGTCGGTCACGATCTCCTCGACGCAACTGCCCGCGGCGGCGCCGCCGAGGTGACAGAGAATTGCAACGACGGTCACGAACATTGCATCGCATCCCTTCCGGTTCGCCGGGCCGGCTGCGTGCACGATTGCAGCGTCCTCGCCCTTCAGCGGGGCCGATCTTACCGAGGGCTATCGACGCGTCATCCTACTTAGGTCCTGATCGTACTTTGGTCCTGATGCGGCTCCCTAGCCGCCCCGGACTACATATCGTTGTGCTCGATCAATTCAGGCTGGTTCCGCCGGGACAGAGAATCGGCTCTATTTGCATTGGAGACGAGTATGGCTCGAAATGGCTTGGTGCCGATGGCCGGCGTACGTGCGGCTCATCGGAGTGCGGCTCACAGAATCGTCTATCTGATCGTCGACAACGTCGTGGGATGGCCCGGCCGCGCACGCCTGAAGCTCGAGGTCGAACGATCCGATCTCGAAACCATGATCGCCAGCCTTGTCGACGGTCACTTCAATGATCCGGTCCGCATCATTGCCTTCGACCCGAACGCCCACTTGTCGAAGGACATCTCGAGAGAGCTCGCGGAGGAAATCCAGACACGTTGCGACATCGATGCCGTGCCGGTGCCGGAGCACATCCAGCGCTTCGTCAGATGCCACATGACCGCTCCCGCAGCGATCGCTCATTGATCTCGGCGCAGGGATGTCACGAATCGTCTTATCCGGCGAACAGCGTCCAGATCGCCAAGAACTGCAGTCAGCAGCTTAGCGAGGTCTTTGCGAACCAATTCCTGGCGCAATTAGTTCTTGGCGTTCCGCGTCTTGCTCGCTCCTCTGAGCGGGACCGCCGGTGATGGAGCCGGATTGTCCCAGCCCGCCATCTGCAGACAGGTGAGCAGATCGACATAACTTTGTATTCCCCCTTGCGAAGCCTCGCCTTCGCAAGTGTCACGCATCGGAGCAGGAACGGTCAGCCAGGTCTTACTCAGCTGTTGCTGTGCGAGTGTCTCGTCACGCATGCATTCGCCGGCGTCCTGCGCCAGGGCGAGCCCCGACGCCTTGTCGTCGGCAGAAACGTCCCTGCAAAGAGCTTCCACGTTCAGGATGGGCACGCGGTCTGAAATCAGGACCGCAGGGTGGCCAAGAAGCGATAATGCCAGCAGCGCTGCTTTCATCGGATCCTCCCCTTTTGAATTGGATTGGACGGGGCAGCTCGCGGAAACTTAGACCTGATTTATTTCCGGCTGGCTTCGTCTGGCCGAGAAAGGGTTTCGCTCTTGGGGCGTGCGCAATCTTGCCCGTGCGCCCTCCTCGCGACGCTTACGGTAATGGCGCAGAACAGCGCTTGAAATTGCTAGCAGAAATGGCGCGCCACGGCCGATAAAGATGGGCACTACTGCTTCGCCGCGGCGCTATGATGCTGCGGCCGCCAAGACGATCCAGACAGCGGCGCCTCTCCGGCGGCGACAGCCTTCAAGAAATTGAATTTGGGCTCGTAGGGGTCACGCATCTAGCGATGCGTGGCACGGCTCCACACAACCTTCAAGCTGGGAACGATTCGGACGTCCGACCTTCAGCATTTGACCCGCATGCTTAATCCAAAATTGAGCATAACATCTCCATCCCAACCGAGCGCATTTTCAGAATCGTAATCCCCGTTAGGTCATTCTACCTGCGCGAGCGTGCCGGGAGAGCGATGCATGAGTGCGGTGCTGGACATCTATGACGAGCAGCGGCCCGGCGCCGAGCGCCAGTTGCGCCACCGGCTCGAATTGCCGGCCGAACGAATGACGGCCCGCGACCTGATCCGCTGCCGCATCGAGGCGGACCTGGCCATCCATAATGCCGTTGAACGCGCGCGCCTTGACGGGACGATCGCCGCCCAGGACGCCGACCGCGACGCGCGCAACAAATGGCTGGTCGCGCCCGGCGGGGTCGAGCGAGCGTTGAACGGCCCGCGCGCATATGGTCCGGGTGTCAAACGCCTGCGCCCGATCAAGAGCGAAACCTTGATCGCGGTCGCGCTCAAGGCGTTCGCGAGCAACGGCTTCTTCATGATCTTCGACGGCCGTCAGATCGTCGACCTCGACGAGGTTCTGACCGTCAAGGAGGACAGCGCCGTGACCTTCCTGCGGCTCGTGCCGCTGGTCGGCGGCTGAGGATTTCAACGCACGTTAGAGTTTGAAGGAGCATGATGCATGGCGCTGCTCGACTTGTTCACCACCACGAAGGTCCGTACCCTCGAGGATTGGTCGCCGGATGTCCCTCGCTCGCGCATCGACATGAACGCGCTGATCGCCGACATGCGGCGGTCGGGCGTCGCAGCGCTCGATGCCTTTCTGGCCGAGTGCCTCGACACCGATCGCAGTTCCCATGATATCGACTACTGTCGGCCGGCGCAGATCGTCGGCGAGCTACCCACGAGCGACCGGCTGCGGTTCGTCGCACGCGCGGCGCAGACCTCGGCGGTCATCACGTATATCAACGCGACATCGCCTGAAACGATTCAAGCGGCCAAAGCCAAGATCTGGGCGACCCTGCTCGATCGCGCCGTTTGGTCAATCGAGAACTCGAAGATCCAGCTCGACGATGAGGCAGTTGCCGCTTTGGCGCGCGCCGCACGCATCCACTTACCGGTGCCTGGGACGTGTCATCCCATGCACCTTGCCAAGTTCCTTGTTGGCTGCACGCCCGAGCCGATGAGCCACGCGCAGCGACGAGCACTCGCCGAGGCCGCCGACGCGATCGATGGCTTTGCGTGGGAGTCCCATCGTTATGGCATCGCCTTCAACGCCGTCGAGCCCTTGTATCAACGGCTCGGGCGCAATTTTTCCGAAAGCGCCCTTTTTCAGCGCGAGGAGCGGGCAAAGGATACGTCGCGCCTGGCCGTCGCCCATGTTTGCGAGGAGACAAGTCCAACGCTCAAGGCATTGATCGAGGCGCTCTGCGAGAGAGCCCCGCAAGAGGTGCAGAAGTCTCTCGCAGCGGAGATATTGGCTTTTTCCCCACCCGCGAAGGGGGAAGCACTTGCCATGATTGTCGAGGTAGATCGCCGCAAGGAGGCGCTGGTAGCAGGAAAAGTCGCGAAATTCCCTCCTTACAGCGAGTATTCGAGTATCACAGGCATTGGCAACATTTCCTGCAACTTATCGGGTCCAATTCCGGATCTGGTCGGTCAGCTTCTCAGGACCAAGGTCGTCGCCGGCGACGCGGCGGCTGCCGCGTTGCTCATCGCGATGCCAACCGCAAACGTGATGCAGGACCTTCGGGTCATCAACATTGCGATTGCGACGATGAAGGCGGAACCCGCGCCGCAAACCAGACAGGCCGCCGTCGCATGTCTTGCGTGGATCGCGAAGCACGACGGGGTTTGGGCGGCCGACAAGTCTTTTCGCGCCCAGGCTGCGCACCGCCTCAAGGCCGCGCTCGACAACACCGGCGCCGCAGCGGGCGCCAAGGCTACAGCCGAGGGGCCGTTGCCGCCGCGCCCCATACTGAACGGATGGGCCAACGCCGTTGCATTCGAAAAGGAGCTGACGACCTACTACGGCAATCTCAACGACTTGCGAAAATGTGCGCCGCAGGAGTTCGCCTTCATCGAGGACTATCTGAAGGGACCTGAGCAACCCACAACGCGATTTAAGGTCACGGAGGGGATGACACAGGAAGGGTTTGCCGAAGAGTGGGCGATAAGCCACTGGCATACGAACAGACGCCAGTTCCCAGAAGCGCTCATGGAGCGGATGCGAAAGGCCGCACAGGCGCCCGCGGAATTTCATGCGGCGTGGAAGGCGCTGCATGGTCACGCCTACGAACTCGAGGGCAAGAGCGCGCCGTCGGACAAGTGGATGAAGGCCGCGCGCCCGTCTATCGCGAGCTTGAGTCCGGAGCAGCGGACCGCGTTTCTGACCACGGTGCTCGACATCCTCACGCCGGCGATGGGATTTCCGACCGACAATCTGGCACGCGCGGTCGTCTACCTCTCGGCCGACTGTGCAGCCGATGCTGTCGGACCGTTCCTGACACGCTACGCGCAGAACGTTTGCTTCGATGCCGTTCCCGGCTGGGGCATGCGCAACGAGCGCCTCGGCAACGCCTGCCTGTGGGCCTTGATCCACCTCAAGGAGGGTGGCGGCGTGCCTTATCTGGCCCGGCTGCTGACGCGCATAAAATATCCGAAGGTGAAAAAGCGTATCGAGGCGGCGCTGAACGAAGCGGCGGCCGAAGCGGGCATCGCCCGCAGCGAGCTCGACGAGCTGTCGATCCCGACGCATGACCTTAACGCGCGCGGCGCCGCCGAGATCGCGGTCGGTGAAGGCGCGGCGCTGCTGGCGATCGCGGGCACGGCCTCGATCGACGTGACGTGGCGCGCGGCGAACGGGAAAGTGTCCAAATCCGTCCCGGCCGCGCTCAAGGAGCACAAGGACGCGATCAAGTCGGTCAAGGCGCTTGCCAAGGAGATCGAGGCTGATCTGGCCGTTCAGCCTCCACGCCTGCAACGCTTGTGGCTCGATGACCGGCGCTGGACGGCCGAGATCTGGCGGCAGCGTTACGCGGAGCATCCCTTGCTCGGCGCGCTGAGCCGCCGGTTGATCTGGAACGTGCACCACGGAGACGGCCGGGTCGCTGCCATATGGTCAGATGACGGCATGACCGACGTGAGCGGCAAGCCGGTTTCGATCGACGGCGCGGAGATCACGCTCTGGCATCCGATCGGCTGTGCGGTCGAGGAGGTGATGGCATGGCGGGAGAAGCTCCGTGCACTGGATATCACGCAGCCGTTCAAGCAGGCGCACCGGGAAGTGTATCTCGTCACCGACGCCGAACGGCGTACCGGCGCCTACTCGAACCGCTTTGCCGGGCACATCGTCAAGCAGCACCAGCTCATGGCGCTGGCGCGCCTCAATGGCTGGATGATCACGCATCGTATCTGGGCCGACAGGCCCAACGACGAGCCGACGCACATCGTGCTGCCGCGGCAGGGTCTCGTCGCGGAATTCTGGACGGCGGGCGCCGGCGGCGATGATCCCGAGGTCAGCGAGTCGCAGGCTTATCTCTATCTGACGACCGATCAGCTCCGCTTCTACCGGATCGCAGATCCCGCCAAGCCGGTCGTCGCATCGGCGCGCGGCCCGGAAAGGGGAGCAGTCGTCAATATCGAGGACGTCCCGCCGCTCGCATTGTCCGAGGTGATGCGCCATTGCGACCTGTTCGTCGGCGTCGCCTCCGTCGCGAACGACCCCTATTGGGCCGATGGCGGCCAAGCCGCGGAACATCCCAACCAGTGGCGCCGCACGGTCGGCACCGCGTACTGGCGGAGGCAGGCTTTCGGCGATCTCAGCGCGATGGCCGAGACGCGCCTTGCTCTGTTGACGGCGCTTCTGCCGAGTCTAGCCATCGGCAAGGTCTCCCGCATCGTCGACGGCAAATATCTGCGCGTCGAGGGCAAGCGGCGCGCCTACAAGATTCATCTTGGCTCCGGCAGCATCCTCATGGAGCCGAACGACCGGTATCTGTGCATCGTCCCGGCGTCGGCGGCGTGGGCCGGGGCCGAGGTGCGCCTGCCGTTCGAGGGCGACAACATGCTGTCGATCATCCTGTCAAAGGCGGCCATGCTCGCCGACGATGACAAGATCACCGACGCCAGCATCCTGAGCCAGCTCGAACGGTGAACGCGGACGGCAGGTTTTGAGTGACCGGCTTTGCTGCGAAATGGCGCGCCCGGAACGATTCGAACGTCCGACCCTCAGATTCGTAGTCTGATGCTCTATCCAGCTGAGCTACGGGCGCGTGTTTCGCAAACAGCTGTGCGGGCGAGGCCCGCACGCAGCCTCCGGACGGAGCCGGAGGGGGTGCGAAAGAGCGCTCTGACTAGCCGCTCTTGTCCCGGTTGGCAAGGTCTGGGAGGGCGGTATTTGGGGCATTTGCGCCTCCCCACGATGTCATTCCGGGGCGATGCGGAGCATCAAGCCCGGAATCCAGAGGTTTTGGCGCGAGATTCCGGGTTCTCGCTACGCGAGCCCCGGAATGACGCGTGGGTGCTCGGAAACGCGGCGCCGGTCGGCCGCTGGCCGACCTTACGCCCTCGCCCGCTCGTTGCGAATGGAGAGGAGTTCCACGGGGCGGTCGGGGATCACGATCCGGAAGGTGGCGCCGATGGTGCCCTCGACGAGGTGAATGTCGCCGCCATGGGCGCGGACGAGCTCGGCGGCGATCGCGAGCCCAAGACCACTGCCGCCGGGGCGGCCCGAGGTCTGGAACGCCTCGAACAGGTGCTCCCGGGTCTTTGTCGGCACGCCGGGGCCGGTGTCGGAAACTTCCAGAATCGCGACCGCACCCTCGCGCTTGCCGGTGATCCGGATCTGCTGCGGGCTGGTCGCGCTCGCGGCGTGGGTTTCCAGCGCCTGCGCCGCGTTGCGGACGAGGTTGAGCAGCACGCGGAACAGCTGGTCGGGGTCGGCATCGATCGACAGCCCGCGCTCGATTGCGGCAACCCAGGTGATCGAGGCATCGGAGCCAAGGCCCGCGGTCTCGCGCACCTCCACGACCACCGGCTCGATCAAAATCAGGCGGCGATCGGGCGCGGCCTCCTGGGCGCGGCCGTAGGACAGGGTCGACTGGCAGAACGCGATGGCGCGCTCGAGCGAGCGCACGAGCTTGGGCGCAAAGCGCTGCACCCGCGGATCGGGCACGCTCGCAAGCTGGTCGGACAACAGCTGCGCTGAGGCCAGCAGGTTGCGCAAATCGTGGTTGATCTTGGAGACGGCAAGGCCAAGCGCCGCGAGCCGGCTCTTCTGATGCAGCATCGACATCAGGTCGCGCTGCATGTCCGACAGCTCGCGCTCGGCAACCCCGATCTCGTCGCCGCGCTGGCTCGGCACGATGATTCCCGCCGAGCTCTCGGGGTTTTCATGGAAGCCCACCAGGCTCGCGGTCAGCCGCCGCATCGGCCGCACGAACAGATAGTGGAGCGCGAGATAGACGAGGCCCGCGGTCAGGACCGCGATGAACAGGGCGACGACCACGACGTTGCGGGAGAAGCGGTACATCGCCTGCCGCAGCGGCAATTCATCGGTGACGACCTCGATGAACTGCGCATTGCCGCTCGCCGGGCCGACGATGCGGATGGCCTGGTTGCCGGTCTCCAGCATCATCTGGAAGGAGCCGGTGATCGCCTGCCATGCCGTCATCTCGCGCAGGTCGATGTCGTGCTCGATCGCGGCAGGCAAGTCGGCGCTGGCGAGCAGACGGCGCTGCTGGCCCATCTTGATCGCGACCGCGCGCGCATTGATGCTCCTGAGAATCTGCCGCGACAGCGAGTCCGGGACCATGCCGAGCGGCGCGGCGTCGAGCACCAGCGCTGCGGTGTTCGCCGCGGCGACGCGGTCGTTCAGCCGGTTGACCCAGAAGTTGGCGATCGCGGGCACGTAGAGCATGCTCGCCGCGATCATCACGAGGGGGACGGTCAGCAGCAGCAGCTTGCCGGACAGGCCGAGCCGGCGCGGGGCACGCGGCCGCACCGCCGCCGGGTCAGGCGGCCCCATGGATTCCAGGTCTTGGCGCCCTAGGTCCTGGCGCTCCAAGCCCCTTTGGGCGGGCTGAAGGTCTGTCGCTGACACGAATATCGCCTTCGTTGGCCTCGACTCGCGGAGGATGCGGCCCCTGACACCGGTCGGTCAAATTACGGATCGCTAATCTGCCAACGTAGGATGTAGGCGCGGAAACTGCGAGTCGCTACCTCCACTGGGAAAAACCCCGCGGAAACAGCGATATTCGCCAATTGGACCCGCCGCGCAGCGTTGACGAAAAGGGGACGCTCCCTTATAAGCCGCGCCGAATTGTCCGCGATGACCCGGTGTGACACCGGGAGCGGCTCTTTTGGGGCCGGAAAGGGCCCGCTTTGGGCCGCATCTTTCGGACGTATCCATCAATTCCAAAGGCAAATTGCCCGGTCAGCGGAGAACAACCCGTGAAGCGGACTTATCAACCCAGCAAACTGGTGCGCAAGCGCCGTCACGGCTTCCGTGCCCGCCTCGCCACCGCCGGCGGCCGCAAGGTCCTCGCCGCCCGGAGAGCCCGCGGCCGCAAGCGTCTGAGCGCCTGAGCCGGACTGGCCCTTTTTGGGATTTCATCATGGATCGGCTGAGGCAGCGGGCGGATTTCCTCGCCGTTGCCAATGGCGCGCGGGTGAACAGGCCCGCGTTCGTCCTGCAAAGCCGTTGCCGCGATGACGCCGGCCCGATCAGGGTCGGCTTTACCGTTACCAAAAAAAACGGCACTGCCACCGAGCGCAATCGCATCCGGCGCAGGCTTCGCGAACTGGTGAAGCGCTGCGACCCAGTGTCGATGCACCCCCACCATGATTATGTGCTAGTCGGCCGCAGGGACGCGCTCACGCGCGACTTCGCGGTCATGCTCGACGACCTCCGCGCGGCGTTCGCCCAATCGCAGCGCCCGGCGTCGAAGGGACGTGGGCAGAAGCCCTCACTCACGGGCCGCAAACCGGACTGATGACGAGAATCCAGAGATGACCGACAATCGCAACACCATCATCGCCGTCATTCTGTCCGGCCTGGTGCTGATCGCCTGGCAGTATTTCTACAACGTGCCGCAGATGGAGAAGCAGCGCGCGCAGCAGCAGGCTCAGGCCGAGCTCCAGAAGAGCACGCCGCAGCCGACAGCCACCGCGACGCCCGGCGCCACGCCGCAAGCCGGCAACGCAGGCCAGCCGTCGGCGGCGCCGGCCGCGAACCAGCAGGCCCAGCCGGTCGTTGCCCGCGACACCGCGCTTGCCGCAGCCCCGCGCGTGAAGATCGACACGCCGCGGCTTGCCGGCAGCGTTTCGCTGAAGGGCGGACGCATCGACGACCTTGCGCTGGTGCAATACCGCGAAACGGTCGATCCGAGTTCGCCGCCGATCGTCCTCTATTCGCCCTCGGGCACGGCGGAACCCTATTACGCCGAGTTCGGCTGGGTGCCGGCGACGGGTGTCACGGCCAAGCTGCCGGACGCCCAGACCATCTGGCAGCAGGACGGCAGCGGCAGCCTGACGCCGTCGACGCCGGTGGTGCTGAAATGGGACAATGGCGAGGGCCTCAGCTTCCGCCGCACCATCTCGGTCGACGACCACTATCTCTTCACCATCAAGGACGAGGTGAGCAACGTCGGCAATGCGCCGGTCACGCTCTATCCTTTCGCCCTGATCTCGCGCCACGGCACGCCGCAGGTCTCGGGCTACTACATCCTGCATGAAGGCCTGATCGGCTATCTCGGCGACCAGGGCTTGCAGGAATACGCCTACAAGAAGATCGACGAAGCCAAGCAGGTGAACTTCAAGGCCACCAACGGCTGGCTCGGCATGACCGACAAGTACTGGGCCTCGGCGCTGTTGCCCGACACCAATGCCCAGCTCCAGGCCCGTTTCTCGTCGAACCCCACCGGCAATTTGCACACCTACCAGACCGACTATCTGCTCGATCCCGTCACGGTCGCGATCGGCGGCACCGCGACGGCCAATGCGCGGCTGTTTGCGGGCGCCAAGGAAGCCGGCGTCGTCGGCGTGTTCCCGTTCGCCGGGCTCGGCGGCTACAATAAGGATCTCGGCCTGAACCATTTCGATCTGTTGATCGACTGGGGCTGGTTCTACTTCATCACCAAGCCGATGTTCCTGGGGCTCGACTTCTTCTACCGCTTCTTCGGCAATTTCGGCATCTCGATCCTGCTCGTGACCGTGATCGTGAAGCTGCTGTTCTTCCCGCTGGCGAACAAGTCCTACGCCTCGATGGCGAAGATGAAGTCGATCCAGCCGCAGCTTCAGGCGCTCCGCGAGCGCTATCCCGACGACAAGGTGAAGCAGCAGCAGGAGATGATGGAGATCTACCGCAAGGAGAAGATCAATCCGGTCGCCGGCTGTCTTCCCGTGGTGATCCAGATCCCGGTGTTCTTCTCGCTCTACAAGGTGCTGTTCGTCACCATCGAGATGCGGCACGCGCATTTCTACGGCTGGATCAAGGACCTCTCGGCGCCGGATCCGACCAATTTGTTCACGCTGTTCGGGCTGATCCCGTTCGATCCGACCACGATCCCGGTGTTCGGCCACTATCTCGCGCTCGGCGTCTGGCCGATCATCATGGGCATCACGATGTGGTTCCAGATGAAGCTCAACCCGACGCCGCCGGATCCGACGCAGAAGATCATCTTCGACTGGATGCCGCTGATCTTCACCTTCATGCTGGCGGGCTTCCCCGCGGGCCTCGTGATCTACTGGGCCTGGAACAACATGCTCTCGGTGATCCAGCAGAGCTTCATCATGCGCCGCAACGGCGTGAAGGTGGAGCTGTTCGACAATCTCAAGGCGACGTTCGCAAAGAAGGCGACGTAGCCACAACTTCGAACCTCATCCTGAGGAGCGGCCGCAAGGCCGCGTCTCGAAGGATGGCCACGGGCACCGGGGTCTTCATGGTTCGAGACGGCGCTTGACGCGCCTCCTCACCATGAGGGACTAGCACTGGGCCGTGGCATGAGTGACGACATCGACGACAGGCTGATCGAAGCGGGGCGAAAGCTGTTCGCGCGCGAGTGGCGGTTCGTGTGGGCGTCGCCCTCGATTCAAACGCTGCCACCGATGGCGGGGCTGGAGGTCGCCTTTGCCGGACGCTCCAATGTCGGCAAGTCCAGCCTGATCAACGCGCTGACCGGCCGCAACAATCTCGCGCGCACCTCGCATACGCCAGGGCGGACGCAGGAGCTGATCTTCTTCGAGGGCCCCGACAACACCGGCCTGCGGCTCGTCGACATGCCCGGCTATGGCTATGCCAAGGCGCCGAAGACGCAAGTCGCATCCTGGACCGACCTGATTCACAAATTCCTGCTCGGCCGCGCGTCACTGGCGCGCGTCTACGTGCTGATCGACGCGCGGCATGGCCTCAAGGATGTCGATCTCGAAATCCTGAAGACGCTCGATCGCTCGGCCGTCAGCTACCAGATCGTGCTCACCAAGGCCGATCAGGTGAAGGCTTCCGAGCTTGGCAGCCGCATCACCGAGACCGAAGCGGCGCTGGCAAAGCACCCGGCCGCGTTTCCCAACGTGCTCGCGACCTCCTCGCGCAGCTCGACCGGCATGGAGAGCTTGCGCGCCGCGATGGCGCGGCTCTTGGAAGAGCGGGCATCGTGATGCCACGATTGTTGCGCCTGCCGATCGTCCTTGCCGGCCTGATGGGCGCGGCCGGCGTAGCGCTGGCGGCAGCCGCCGCCCATGGCGACGCCGCGGGCCGGCTTGGCCCGGCAAGCGCCATGCTGCTGTTTCATGCAACCATCATATTTGCCACCGTCGCACTGATCGCGCACGGCCTTCTGCACGGCGAAATTGGTCTTGTCGCAGCGTTCGGCTTCGTAATCGGGGCAGGATTGTTCGCGGGCGACCTCACCGTGCGCCAATATGCCGGCCACGGACTGTTTCCTTATGCCGCGCCGACCGGCGGCACGCTGTTGATTGCGAGCTGGCTGGCGGTGAGCGTCGCTTCGATGTGGCCAAGGAAGTAACGCTTCAACTTACCCTCCCCTGAAGAGGGAGGGTAGGAACATCGCTTTGCGTGAACGCCGCCAATCGGATAGAACGCGGCCGACAGTCCCGCCAGCGAGATCCGCCCCATGACCGACATCTCTCCGCTCGACCAGGCCCGCATCCTGTCCGAAGCGCTGCCGCACATGCAGCAGTACGACGAGGAAACCATCGTCATCAAGTATGGCGGCCATGCCATGGGCGACGAGGAGACCGCGAAGAATTTTGCCCGCGACATCGTGCTGCTCGAGCAGACTGCCATCAATCCGGTGGTCGTGCATGGCGGCGGGCCGCAGATCGCGACCATGCTCAAGCGCCTCGGCATCGTCTCCGAATTCGCCGCCGGCCTGCGCATCACCGATGCCGCGACCATCGAGATCGTCGAGATGGTACTGGCCGGCTCCGTCAACAAGCAGATCGTCGGCTACATCAACGAAGCTGGCGGCAAGGCCGTGGGGCTGTCCGGCAAGGACGGCAACATGGTGAAGGCGTCGAAGACGACGCGCACCATCATCGATCCGGACTCGCATATCGAGAAGGCGGTCGATCTCGGCTTCGTCGGCGACCCCGAGAAGGTCGACCTCACGCTGCTCAATCAGCTGATCGGCTACGAGCTGATCCCGGTGCTGGCGCCGCTCGCGACCTCCAAGGAAGGCCTGACGCTGAACGTCAACGCCGACACCTTTGCAGGGGCCGTCGCCGGCGCGCTGAAGGCAAAACGTCTGCTGCTGCTCACCGACGTGCCGGGCGTGCTCGACAAGTCGAAGAAGCTGATCCCGCAACTCTCCGTCAAGGACGCGCGGAAGCTGATCGCCGACGGCACCATTTCCGGCGGCATGATCCCGAAGGTCGAGACTTGCATCTATGCGCTCGAACAGGGCGTGCAGGGCGTCGTCATCATCGACGGCAAGATGCAGCACGCGGTGCTGCTCGAGCTCTTCACCAACCAGGGCACGGGAACGCTGATCCACAAGTGATGGACGAGCGGCAAAAGAGAGACGTCATGGCCGGGCTTGTCCCGGCCATCCACGACCTTTCGGCCCATACAAAGAACGTGGATGCCCGGGACAAGCCCGGGCATGACGAGCAGAGAACGAGGCGGCACGGTCGCTCTCCCCTCACTCGCTTCCTGATGACCCTGCCGACAGCGGCTTTGTCTTTCTTCTTCTCCTCCGCCCCGGCTCTCGCCGACCTCAAGATCTGCAACCGCATGTCCTATGTCGTGGAAGCCGCGATCGGCATCGACGACAAGGCGGCGACCGCGACGCGCGGCTGGTTCCGGATCGATCCCGCCACCTGCCGCGTGGTGGTGCAGGGCACGCTGACCGCCGACCGTATCCTGCTCAACGCCCGCGCGCTCGGCGTCTATGGCGCCTCGCCGATCCCGCAGAACGGCAGCGACATGCTGTGCATCGCGCAGGAGAATTTCGTGATCGCCGCCGCGCGCCAATGCCGCAGCGGGCAAACGCAAGCCGCCTTCACCCAGGTGACGCCGACCCAGGGCGACGACGGCAACCTCATCGCCTATCTGGCCGAGGACTCAGAGTATGACGACGAGCAGGCCCGGCTCGCCGGCATCCAGCGGCTGCTGGCGATCGCCGGCTATGACGCCGGCGCGATCGACGGCGTCGACGGGCCGAAGACGCAATCAGCGCTCGCCGCTTTCCTCAGGAGCCGCGGACTGCCGTCCGACGTCGTGCAGTCGCCCAACCTCTTCAAGACCATGGTTGACGCGGTGCAGACACCGTCAACGAGCGGCCTGACCTGGTGCAACGACACCCCGCACAGGGTGATGGCGGCGGTCGCGACCGACGACGGCAAGGCCGTGACGAGCCGCGGCTGGTACCGCATCGATCCCGGCAAGTGCCTGCATCCTGACGTCGCCGGCCAGCCGAAACAGATTTTCAGCTTTGCGGAAGCCGTCGACGCCGACAACCGCACCATCAAGCTGAAGGACAAGCCGCTGAACTGGGGCGGCGAGAAGCAGCTTTGCACGCGCGAGACCAAGTTCGAAACCAACGAGCAGGCCGATTGTGGAGCGCGAGGATTTGCGGCGTCGGGATTTGGCGCGGTGGACATGAGCAGCGGCGGCAAGACGCTGCGCTTTGCGATGCCGTGATGGTGTTGATGGGATGATGACGACGACGCCACACACTCCGTCGTCGTCCTGGCGAAAGCCAGGACCCACTACCCCAGGATTGGGTTTGGCGAAGAACGACGACCAGAGTGCCCCATCGATAAATCACGCGGTATGGGTCTTGGCTTTCGCCAGGACGACGATTGAGCGCAGAGCGCCGCCGCGGTCAACGGATAGAGATTTGTGATGACCCCACCCCGCCCCTTCACCCATATCGACACCTGGGTGTTCGATCTCGACAACACGCTCTACCCGCATCACGTCAACCTGTGGCAGCAGGTCGATGCGCGGATCGGTGAGTTCGTTTGCAGTTGGCTGAACGTGACGGCTGAGGAAGCCCGCAATATCCAGAAGGACTATTACCGCCGCTTCGGCACCACCATGCGCGGCATGATGACACTGCATGGCGTGCGCGCCGACGACTACCTCGCCTATGTGCACAAGATCGACCACTCGCCGCTGGAGCCGAACCCGGCGCTCGGCGAGGCCATCGCGAAGCTTCCGGGGCGCAAGCTGATCCTGACCAACGGCTCGGTCGACCACGTCGATGCCGTGCTGTCACGGCTCGGCCTCGCCACGCACTTCGATGCGGTGTTCGACATCATCGCGGCCGAATTCGAGCCGAAGCCGGCGCGGCAGACCTACCAGAAATTCCTGAGCCAGCACGCGGTCGATCCGACCCGGGCCGCGATGTTCGAGGACCTCGCCCGCAACCTCACCGTTCCGCACGAGCTCGGCATGACCACGGTGCTGGTGGTGCCCGACGGCACGAAGGAAGTGGTCCGCGAGGACTGGGAACTGGAAGGCCGCGACGCCGCCCATGTCGACCATGTCACGGATGATCTGGCGGGGTTCTTGGCGAGGCTGTCGCCGAAATCGTAGCCCGGCTGAGTATGCCTTGACTCCGCGGGCCCGAATCCCGAAAAAGCGTCCCAATTCATCACGCATCTCCGTCTTCCCGAGAGGAAATCCCGATGTCCCTCCAAGCCCTCGAATCCACCATCAACGGCGCCTTCGATGCGCGTGACGGCATCTCGACCTCCACCAAGGGCGAAGTTCGCGAGGCCGTGGATCATGCGCTGGAGATTCTGGACAAGGGCGAGGCGCGCGTCGCCGAGCGTGAGGCCAGCGGCAAGTGGAAGGTCAATCAGTGGCTGAAGAAGGCGGTGCTGCTCTCCTTTCGCCTCAACGACATGAGTGCCATTCCCGGTGGTCCCGGCAAGGCCTCCTGGTGGGACAAGGTGCCCTCGAAGTTCGACGGCTGGGGCGAGAACCGGTTTCGCGACGCCGGCTTCCGTGCCGTGCCCGGCGCGATCGTGCGCCGCTCGGCCTTCATCGCGCGCAACGTCGTGTTGATGCCGTCCTTCGTCAATCTCGGCGCTTACGTCGATGAGGCGACCATGATCGACACCTGGTCGACCGTCGGCTCTTGCGCGCAGATCGGCAAGCGCGTGCACATCTCCGGCGGCGTCGGCATCGGCGGCGTGCTCGAGCCGCTGCAGGCCGAGCCCGTCATCATCGAGGACGACTGCTTCATCGGCGCGCGCAGCGAGGTTGCCGAGGGCGTCATCGTGCGCAAGGGCGCGGTGCTGGCCATGGGCGTGTTCCTGGGCGCTTCGACCAAGATCGTGGACCGCGAGACCGGAGAGGTCTTCGTCGGCGAAGTGCCGGAATATTCGGTGGTGGTGCCGGGTGCGCTGCCCGGCAAGCCGATGAAGAACGGCCAGATCGGCCCAAGCACCGCCTGCGCGGTGATCATGAAGCGCGTCGACGAGCGCACGCGATCGAAGACCAGCATCAACGAGCTGCTGCGGGATTGATCTGCGTCTCCAAGGTCGTCCTGGCGAAAGCCAGGACCCGTACCGCGGAATCCCTCGTTGCGGATCGTCGAAGTACCGGGCAACGAATCTTCGCCAAACTACGCCCTGTGGTAATGGGTCCCGGCCTGCGCCGGGACGACGCCGATATCGGAATCGGCTCGCGCGTCGCAGCCCTGGGACCAGCAGAGCGAGCTCGAATTTGTCCCGCCCAGCGCTAGCCCGCCCAGCGGCATGCATGTTAAGCGGGGGTCATGACCGATGCCCTGTCCATTGCCCGCGATCTCATCCGCTGTCCCTCGGTAACGCCGGCCGATGCCGGTGCGCTCGGGGTGCTCGAAAGGCTCCTCACTGAGGCCGGCTTCACCTGCCATCGCGTGACCTTCTCCGAAGCAGGCTTTGCCGATGTCGACAATCTCTACGCGCGGATCGGCAGCGAAGGTCCGCATATCACCTTTGCCGGCCACACCGACGTGGTGCCGCCGGGTGATGAAAGCGCCTGGAGCGTCGGTGCGTTCTCCGGCGAGGTGAAGGACGGCGTCCTGCACGGCCGCGGCGCGGTCGACATGAAGGGCGGCATCGCCTGCTCGGTTGCAGCGGTGCTGGAGCATCTCGCTGCGAACGGCGGCAAGGCGCGCACTGACGGCAAGGGCTCGATCTCCTTCCTGATCACGGGCGACGAGGAAGACGTCTCGATCAACGGCACGATCAAGCTGTTGAAGTGGGCCGCGGCGCGCGGCGAGACGTTCGATCATTGCGTGCTCGGCGAGCCCTCCAATGTCGAGACACTCGGCGACACCATCAAGGTCGGCCGCCGCGGCTCGCAATCCGGCACGCTCCATGTCGAGGGACGGCAAGGCCACGTCGCCTACCCACACCGCGCGTCCAATCCGGTGCCTGATATCTCCCGGCTGATCGTGGCGATCTCGGAGGAGCCGCTGGACCATGGCAGCGCGCAATTCCAGGCCTCCAACCTGGAATTCACTTCCGTCGACGTCGGCAACTCCGCCTACAACGTGATCCCCGGCCAGGCCCGCGCCAAGTTCAACATCCGCTACAACGACAACCACACGCAGGCGAGCCTGCGTGAGCTGGTCGAGACGCGGCTGACCAAAGCCTGCGGCAACCGCATCCGCGCGCACATCGCCTGGGAGCCTTCGAACTCCAACGTGTTCGTCACCAAGCCCGGCCCGTTCACCGATCTCGCGGTCTCCGCGATCGAGGAGGTGACGGGACGCAAGCCCGAGCTGTCGACATCAGGCGGCACCTCGGATGCGCGCTTCATTTCCAGCTATTGCCCGGTGATCGAATTTGGCCTCGTCGGCCAGACCATGCACCAGGTCGACGAACGCGTAACGGTGGCGGACCTGGAGAAGCTGACGAAGGTCTATCGCGGGATTTTGACGCGGTATTTCGCTTAGGGCTTCCGCTGCCGCCGTTCACTCCGCCGTCGCCTCCCACTCCGCTGTCATCGTCCGCGAAGGCGGACGATCCAGTATTCCAGAGACAGCGACGAATACGGAGGAGCCGCGGCGTACTGGATTCCCCGCCTTCGCGGGGAATGACAATGGAGAGCGTGGCAAGAGCCTCAGTCGCTCGTCGCTTAGTAATCCACCCGCACCAGATACAGCCCCTGCGGCGGGGCGACGATGCCGCAGGCGGCGCGGTTGCGGGCGGCGAGCGCCGCGGAGAGGTCATCGGCGCTCCAGCGGCCTTCGCCGACCCAGACCAGCGAGCCGACCATCGAGCGGACCTGGCTGTGCAGGAAAGAGCGCGCCGAGGTGAGGATCGTCACCTCGCGCCCGTCGCGCAGCACGTCGAGCTGGTCGAGCGTCTTCTCCGGCGATTTGGCCTGGCACTCGGTATCGCGAAAGGTCGTGAAATCGTGCTTGCCGATCAGGCGCTGTGCGGCCGCGTGCATGGCGTCGGTGTCGAGCCGGCGCGCCACGCGCCAGGCATGGCCGGCATCGAGCGCGAGGTTGGCGCGCGTGTTGACGATCCGATAGCGGTAGTGGCGCTTGATGGCCGAGAAGCGCGCCTCGAAAGTTTCCGGCACGATCTCAGCTTCGAGCACCGCGATCGGAGCGGGGCGCAGATGCGCGTTCAGGCCATCGCGAAGGCGATCCGGCGCAAAGGGCTTTTCGATATCGACATGCGCGACCTGGCCAAGTGCATGCACGCCGGCATCGGTGCGGCCGGCGCCGTGCACGCGCACCGCCCTGCCGCACATTGCCTTCACGGCCATCTCGAGTGCGCCCTGCACGGAAGGCAGCGTCTCCTGCACCTGCCAGCCGCAGAACGGCGCGCCGTCATATTCGATGGTGAGCTTGTAGCGGGGCATTTTTCCCGGTGTCATCGTCCGCGCAGGCGGACGATCCAGTACGCCGTGACGGTTCGGTCCAATTTTCAAGTGCCTCGGCGTACTGGATACCCTGCCTTCGCGGGGTATGACAGTGTCAGGTGAATTTCGCACCCGCCTTCAGCGGCACGCCGCGCAAGAAGTCCGCAGCCTGCATCCGCGCCTTGCCCTCGCGCTGCAGCTCGATGATGCGGATCGCACCCTCGCCGCAGGCGATCGTGAGGAGGTCGTCGAGCACCTCGCCCGGCGCACCCGAGCCTTTTGCTAGCTCACAGCGCAGGATTTTGACGCGGGCGTTCTCGGTCACGCCAGTGAGCTCGCTCCAGGCGCCGGGAAACGGCGACAAGCCGTGGATGTGGCGTAGGACCGCGCGCGCCGGCTTGCTCCAGTCGATCCGCGCCTCGGCCTTGTCGATCTTGGCCGCATAGGTGACGCCGTCCTCGCTCTGCTTCTTGAGCTGGAGCCCGCCGCGTTCGAGCGCGGCCACGGCGCGCACCATCAGGTCTGCGCCGAGCCGGGCGAGGCGATCGTGCAGATCGGCGGCGGTCATGGTGTCCGAGATCGCAAGACGCTCGGCCATGGCGACGTCGCCGGTGTCCAGCCCCACGTCCATCTTCATCACCATGACGCCACTCTCGGCATCACCAGCCATGATCGCGCGGTTGATCGGCGCGGCACCGCGCCAGCGTGGCAGCAGTGAGGCATGCAGATTGTAGCAGCCGAGCTTTGGGGCATCGAGGATCGCCTGCGACAGGATCATGCCGTAAGCGACCACGACGGCCGCATTGGCGTCGAATGCGCGGAATTCGTCGAGCGCTTCCGGCGTCTTCAGCGTCTTTGGTGTCAGTACGGGAATGCCGAGCTTTCGCGCGGCGTCTTCCACCGGCGTCGGTTGCAACTGCAGCCCGCGCCGCCCGCCCGGCTTCGGCGCGCGAGTGTAGACGGCCACGATCTCGTGGCCATGCGCGACGAGCTCGAGCAGCGTCGGCACGGAAAAATCGGGCGTGCCCATGAAGATGAGGCGGAGAGGCATGGGGCGAGACAATCCTCAGAACGAGCAAGGTACTCGTCATGGCCGGGCTTGTCCCGGCCATCCACGCCCTTCTTGCTCGCGGAGCGAAGAACGTGGATGCCCGGCACAAGGCCGGGCATGACGGCGGAGGAGGCGCCTCACTCCACCGCGCGCTTGGCGGCTTTCTCGAACTTCTTGAACACGCGGTCGCGCTTGAGCTTCGACAAATAGTCGACGAACAGCACGCCATTGAGATGGTCGATCTCGTGCTGGATGCAGGTGGCGTAGAGCCCTTCGGCATCCTCCTCGTGCAGCTTGCCGTCGAGATCGATGAAGCGCACCCGCACCTTCGCAGGCCGCTCGACCTCCTCGTAATATTCGGGGATCGACAGACAGCCTTCCTCGTAGACCGACAGCTCCTCGGATGAGGCGACGATCTCCGGATTGATGAAGACGCGCGGCTCTCGCGCGGTCTCGCCGTTCTCGTCACGCTTGGCGAGGTCCATGGTGATGAGGCGCAGGGGTTGCGCGACCTGGATCGCCGCAAGCCCGATGCCGGGCGCGTCGTACATGGTCTCGAACATGTCGTCGGCAAGCTTGCGGATCTCCGCCGTGACCTTCTCGATCGGCTTGGAGACCAGACGCAACTGCTTGTCGGGCAGGATGATGATTTCTCTTAGGGCCATGGCGGCGATTTAAGCCGGCCGCCCGATGCGGTCAATGTGGCCGGGAACACCGTTAAAGGTTCGCTAACCATAAAAATTAGGCTTCCGTTAACCATAAAAATTCACTGCTGGTTAACCATAAATGTTCCCTCTTCGTTCGCGCGCTCTCGCGAATCGGCTAGAAGGACTACATGAACGAGATCATTTTTACCGCTGGCGACTGGCCGGTGCGCACCGTGGATGCGCTGATCGGCTTCGGTGTGCTGGCCCTCATCCTGCTCCTCGTGATCGCCATCGTGATTGCGCGCGGCTCGCGGCGGGGCGCGGAACTCGCCATGGCCCAGACCATCCGGGCCGACGAGCTGGAGGAGCGCCTGAGCCAGATGCTGCACGCCCAGAGCGAGGCGTCGGGCCGCGTCGACGCCATGGCGCAGGCGCTCGCCGGCCGCCAGGCCGAGATGGCGCGCGCGGTCAACGAGCGGCTGGATTCGGTCACCCATCGCGTCGGCCAGTCCATGGAGCATACGACCCGCAACACCATGGAGAGCCTGCGGGCGCTGCACGAGCGGCTCGGGATCATCGACAGCGCGCATAAGAACCTCACCGACCTGACCACGCAGGTGACGACCTTGCGCGACGTGCTCGCCAACAAGCAGTCGCGCGGCGCGTTCGGCCAGGCGCGGATGGAAGCGATCGTCCAGGACGGGCTGCCGAAGGGCTCCTACGAGTTCCAGTTCACGCTCTCGACCGGCAAGCGGCCCGACTGCGTGGTGTTCCTGCCCGACCAGCGCCCGCTCTGCATCGACGCCAAATTTCCGCTGGAGGCGATGACTGCGCTGCACGACGCGCGCACCGACGAGGAGCGGCGCATCGCCACGCAGCGGCTGCGCGGCGACGTGATGAAGCATGTCAGCGACATCTCCGAAAAATATCTCGTCACCGGCGAGACCCAGGAGATGGCGCTGATGTTCGTGCCGTCGGAGTCGGTCTATGCCGAAATCCACGATGGCTTCGACGACGTGATCCAGAAGGCCTATCGCGCCCGCGTCGTGCTGGTGTCGCCCTCGCTGCTGATGCTCGCAATCCAGGTCATGCAGCAGATCATGAAGGACGCGCGCATGCGCGACGCCGCCGACCAGATCCGTACCGAGGTGATCAAGCTCGGCGACGATCTCGGTCGCCTGCGCGATCGCGTGCTGAAACTGCAGAAGCACTTTGCCGACGTGAACGAGGACGTGCGCCAGGTCCTGATCTCGGCCGACAAGATCGAGAAGCGCGCCGGCCGCATCGAGGAGCTCGATTTCAGCAAGACTGACGCGCCGGAGGGGCCGCGGCTCGTCGCAAGCGGCCCAGAGCTGTTCCCGCGCAAGCTGCAAGCGGGGGAGTGATCGTCTTAGATGAAGTAACCTGCCGCCCGCTGTCGTCGCCCGGCTTGACCGGGCGACCCAGTATCCCAGAGACGTCAGATGAGCGCACGCTGCTACTACGTCTACATTCTGGCCAGCAAGATCGGTGGAACGCTTTATATCGGTGTGACAAATGATTTGGTCCGCCGGGTGGCCGAGCACAGGCTGAAATTGGTCGAGAGCTTTACGAAGGAATACGACGTCCTGAAGCTGGTCTATTTCGAGCAGTTCGATGATCCCGAGAATGCGATCAAGCGGGAGAAGCGCCTCAAGAAATGGAAGCGCGCATGGAAGATCGCGCTGATCGAAAAGGACAATCCCGACTGGAACGATCTCTACCCGGGGATCGCTGGTCCTCCATAACTGCGGTCTCTGGAATACTGGGTCGCCCGGTCAAGCCGGGCGACGACACCTCACTTGTGGCCGTCAGAATCTGCTAACACCCCTCCATGACCGCACCTGACGCGACTTCCGGAACCGCTCCCGCGACTACCGATGCTCCCGCCACTTCCTGGCGCGAGAGCCTGGCCGTGTACCTGCAGCCGCGGGTGCTGATCGTGCTGTTTCTCGGCTTCTCCTCCGGCCTGCCGCTGGCGCTGTCGGGCTCGACGCTGCTGGTGTGGATGCGGGAGTCCGGCGTCGATCTCGGGACCATCGGGCTGTTTGCGCTGGTCGGCACGCCCTATACGCTGAAGTTTATCTGGGCACCGCTGGTGGATGCGCTGCATGTGCCGCTGTTCACCCGCGCCTTCGGGCGCCGCCGCGGCTGGCTGCTGTTCTCGCAGCTCTTGCTGATCATCTCGATCCTGCTGCTGGCGCTGACCGATCCTGCGCGCTCGCCGTTCTTCGTCGCGCTCGGCGCCTTGCTGGTGGCAACGACGTCCTCGACACAGGACATCGTGGTCGACGCCTTCCGCGTCGAGAGCCTGCCCGAGAGCGAGCAGGCGGCCGGCATGGCGTCCTATGTGGCGGCCTATCGCATCGGCATGCTGGTCTCGACCGCAGGCGCGCTGTTCATCGTATCCGGCTTCGAAAGCACCGGCATTCCGAAGCCGTCCGCGTGGATGTGGGGCTATGTGGTGATGGCGGCGATGGTGCTGATCGGCACGATCACCGCGCTGCTCGCCACTGAGCCCGCACAATCGGCAAAGGCGGAGGCCGCAACGCAGACCGAGACGGCATTCGCGCGCGTCCTGCACGCCGCGATCGGCGCCTTCTCGGAATTTCTGTCGCGCAAGGATGCGTTCGCTGCGCTCGCTTTCGTGGTGCTGTTCAAGTTCACCGATGCATTCTCCGGCACCATGACGGCCCCGTTCGTGATCGACCTCGGCTTCTCCCGCAACGACTATGCCGCGATCGTGAAGGGCGTCGGCCTTGCCGCGACTCTGATCGGCGGTTTTGCCGGCGGTTTCGTCGCGCGGCGCTATTCGCTGGCAACGAGCCTGTGGATCGGCGGCGTGGTGCAGGCGATTGCCAACCTGTCCTTCTCATGGCTTGCGCTGGTCGGCACCAACCAATGGGCGCTCGCCTTTGCGATCACCTGCGAGAACTTCACCAGCGCCATCGGCACCGTGATCTTCGTCGCCTATCTCTCCGCGCTGTGCCAGAACCCGCTGCACACGGCGACGCAATATGCGCTGCTCACCGCGCTGGCCGCGGTCGGGCGCACCTATCTGTCGTCAGGCGCCGGCTTCGTGGCGAAGATGACGGGATGGCCGCTGTTCTTCATGATCTGCGTGGTGGTCGCGGTGCCGAGCCTGATCCTGCTCGCATATTTGCAGAAGCGCGGACATTTCGAGACGCTGGGGCCGGTCAGGGTGTAGCGCTGCGGTGGCCGCCGTAGGGTGGGCAAAGCTGAGCGTGCCCACCTCTTCTGTTGCAATCGTGCAAAGATGGTGGGCACGGCGCAAGCGCGCCTTTGCCCACCCTACGGCAGCTGCCTTCGCGGCGAGCCGCCCCCAACTACTTCTTCACCAGGCTCCACTTCGTGATCACGGCTTCGCTCATCTGGCCGGGATCGCTGGCGCAGGTGACTTCGTCGACCTTCACGGAAATTTCCTTGCCGACGAATGATTTCAGCTGCGTGGCCTGCGCGTCACTGGAGGTGACGAGCTGGAATGTCTCGGGACCGGTCTCGAGATTGCACAACCCGCTCGGCGCCGGCAGGCGGCGTGGCTCGGACGTGATCTGGTAGGTCGCAACCTTCTTGCCATTCTTGACGTCGCGCACGCGCATGGTGTTCAGCTCGCCGGAGAGCACCTCGCCGTTGCTGATCGGCTTGCCGGGCTTTGACGGCGGGGGCGCCTCATCCTCCTGTTGCGCGGAGACGGCCGGCGTCACCAGCGTCATCATCGTCGCGACCAAAGCCAACCGTCTGGCGAATCGTTTCGTCATGTCGTCCGTTCCGTCGTCTTAAGGGAATAGCTAGAACAGGGTCCGCTGCCGCATTGCTGCCGATAGCGTACCTTCATCGAGATAATCAAGTTCTCCGCCAACCGGCACGCCATGGGCGAGCCGCGTCACCTTGACGTTGGCGTCCTGGAGCAGGTCAGTGATGTAATGCGCCGTGGTCTGGCCGTCCACCGTCGCGTTCAGCGCCAAGATGATCTCGTGTACCTGCGGATCATGCGCGCGGGCGACCAGCGCGTCGATGGTGAGGTCCTGCGGTCCGACGCCGTCGAGCGGCGACAATGTCGCGCCAAGCACGTGATAGCGCCCTTGCGTCGCATTGGCCCGCTCCAGCGCCCAGAGATCGGCGACGTCGGCGACCACGACGATGATGGCGCCATCGCGCCGCGGGTCGGTGCAGACCGTGCAGGGACTTTGCGTATCGATATTGCCGCAGGTCTTGCACACCTGGACCTTGTCGAGCGCGACCTGCAAGGCGGCGGAGAGTGGCATCATCAGCGCTTCGCGCTTCTTGATCAGATGCAGCGCGGCGCGCCGCGCCGAGCGCGGCCCCAAACCGGGCAGCCGCGCCAGAAGCTGGATCAGGCGTTCGATCTCGGGACCGGCAACGGCTCCCATGTCACTGGCCGAACAGGCCCGGCGGCAGGCCGAGTCCGCCGGTGAGCGCCTGCATCTTCTCCTGCATGGCGGCTTCCGCCTTGCGGCGCGCATCGCCCAATGCGGTGACGAGCAGATCCTCCAGCACCTCGCGCTCCTCGGCCTTCATCAGCGAGGGATCGATCCTGACGCCCTTGACGTCCATCTTCGCGGTCATGCGCACCGCAACCAGGCCGCCGCCGGATATGCCCTCGACCTCGACATTGCCGAGCTCGTCCTGCATCGCCTGCATCTTGGATTGCAGCTGCGCCGCCTGCTTCATCATGCCGAGAAAATCAGCCATGGGTGTTCGTCCTTGGAAAGATAGGCTCAGAGATCGTCGTCGCCGTCGGAACCGTCGGGCGGATCGTCACTGCCATAGTCGGCGTTAATATTGGATTCCGGCGTCTCGGGGGCAAGCCTGCGGACCTCGACCACCTTGGCGCCGGGGAAGCGCGACAGCACCTCCTGCACCCGTGGATCGGCCTCGGCGGTCCGCGCGTGCTCCTGCTTGGCGGCCTGGTTGACCGAGCGCAGCGTCGGCTGGCCCTGCTCGTTGGACACGATCACCGTCCAGCGGCGACCGGTCCAGAGCTCGAATTTGCGCGCCAGCTCGGAAATCATGGTCTTGGAGGCGTTGGGCTCGAGCGCAACCTCCAGCCGGCCCTCCTCGAAACGGACGAGGCGCATATCGGCTTCGAGCGCGCCCTTGGTCATGAGGTCGCGCTTCTGGCCGGCGAGCGCGACGAGCTGGGTAAAGCTCGTGATACGCAGCGCGGGCGCCGAGCCCTGAGTCTCCGGCGCGGGCGCTGCCATTTGCGGCCGCGCACCACCACCGAACGAGGACGGCGACGACGGCGCGCGCACCGGCGCCGCCGAGGCAACCGGCGCGGTCGGCGTACTGCGCGCAGCGCTTCCGCCGCTCACGATCGGCGAACCACCACCGTTCTGTTCCAGCATCCTGATCGCTTCGTCCGGCGTCGGCAGGTCGGCGACATAGGCGATGCGGACCAGCACCATCTCCGCGGCGGCTGCCGGGCGCGTTGCGGCCTGCACCTCGGTGATGCCCTTGAGCAGCATCTGCCACATCCGCGACAAGACGCGCATCGAGATCTTCGACGCAAAGTCGCGCGCGCGCAGCCGCTCGGTCTCGCCATAGGCGACGTTGTCGGCGGTGGCCGGCACGATCTTGACGCGGGTGACGAAGTTGACGAACTCGGCGAGATCCGAGAGCACGACGATCGGATCGGCACCGGTGTCGTACTGGTCGCGGAACTCCTTGAAGGCTGACGCGATGTCGGCGCGGACCAGCGAATCGAAGAGGTCGATGACGCGGGTGCGGTCGGCAAGCCCCAGCATCTGCCGCACGGCGTCGGCCTTCACCTGGCCGGCCGCATGCGCGATCGCCTGGTCGAGCAGCGACAGCGAATCGCGCACGGAACCTTCCGCCGCGCGGGCGATGATGCCGAGCGCCTCCGGCTCGATCTCGACGCCTTCCTTCGCGGCGATGTTGGCAAGGTGCTTCATCAGCACGTCGGCCTCGACCCGGCGCAGGTCGAAGCGCTGACAGCGCGACAGCACCGTGACCGGAACCTTGCGGATCTCGGTGGTCGCGAACACGAACTTGGCGTGCTCCGGCGGCTCCTCCAGCGTCTTCAGGAAGGCGTTGAACGCCGCCGTCGACAGCATGTGGACTTCGTCGATGATGTAGACCTTGTAGCGGGCGCTGGCCGGCGCATAGCGCACGCTGTCGTTGATCTGGCGGACGTCATCAACGCCGGTGTGCGACGCGGCGTCCATCTCCAGCACGTCCATGTGCCGGCTTTCCATGATGGCCTGGCAATGCACGCCGAGCGTCGGCATGTGGATGGTCGGGCCCTTCACCGAGCCGTCTGGCATCTCGTAGTTGAGCGCGCGGGCGAGGATGCGCGCGGTGGTGGTCTTGCCGACGCCGCGGACGCCGGTGAGGATCCAGGCCTGCGGAATACGCCCGGTTTCGAACGCATTGGAGACGGTGCGGACCACGGCCTCCTGGCCGATCAGATCGTCAAAGCTGGAGGGACGGTATTTGCGCGCCAGCACCCGGTACGGCGTTCCCGGCTGGGCGCCGAGCGCAAAGCCAGCCTGGCTGGCGCTGTCAGGATCGGTGGGGGCGCCAGCGTCGGTCATCGGTCGATCCGCAATGAAATCTCTCTCGGCCGGCTTTTGCGGAAAGGAGCGCGCTGGCGGGGAGTCCCGCCGGCGCAATTCGCTCGAAAAACAGGTAGGAGACTGACGAGCGACCCGATCCGGACCTCGTTAGGGCTGCTTCCTTCCGGACCTGACCCGGTTGGCGAGTGGCTCGTCCACCGCCAATCTCCCGGTCCCTATTTGGGGCCAAAAGGGCCGGAAAGCAAGCGGGTATCGGGTCGGTATCAGCCTGCCCAGCATCCGGGCAAATCCCCGCCCAAAGCGCCAAGAGGCTGTGCTTTCGCTGACAGTGCCGCCTTGGTAAGAACGCTGCCGGAACTTCACCCAATCAGAAAAGCGATAACAAAAATGGTTACACGTCGTGATGTTGCATCGATTGTCGGGCTGGGCGCGGTCGGCGCGGCAATGGCGGCAGGCGCGGTCGCATCCCCGGCGGTGGCGCAGACGGCCCCCGATCCCAGCGAATCCACCTTCGCGCGCATCCGCCGCACCAAGAAGATGCGGATCGGCGCAGTCAATGGCGGTGCGCCCTACTACATGAAGGACCTCGCCAGCGGCCAGTGGAAGGGTTTTTACGTCGACATCGCGAAAGCGCTCGCCGACGACATGGAAGCCGAGCTCGAGATCACCGAGACGACCTGGGGCAATTCGGTGCTCGATCTGCAGTCCAACAAGATCGACATCTTCTTCGGCCTCAACCCGACGCCGAAGCGCGCGCTGGTGGTCGATTTCTCGATTCCCGTCTTCAACAACGCCTTCGGCTTCCTCGCGAAAAAGGATTTCAAGCCGAAGACCTGGGCCGAGCTGAATTCGCCCGACATCAAGATCGCCGTCGACCAGGGCTCCTCGCACGACCAGGTCGTCAGCCGCCTGATCCCGAAGGCGCAGATCTCGCGCCTGAAGACGGCGGATGACGCCACCGCCGCGCTGCAGACCGGCCGCGTCGACGCGCAGTGCCTGATCACCATGCTCTCGCTCACGGTGTTGAAGAAGAATCCCTCGCTCGGTCAGTTCGTGCTGCCGACGCCGATCTTCGCCACCACCTCGAACGCCGGCTTCCGCCGCGAGACCGACAAGACCTGGCGCGACTACGTCAACACCTGGATCGACTTCAACAAGGGCCTCGGCTTCATCCGCACCGCGATCCTCACCAACATGGAGCTCGTGGGGGTGACGGAAGCGGACATTCCGCCGGGCGTGACGTTGTAGTGTGGTGAGATTGGCTCGAGTTCGATCCGCACACTCTGCTGCGCTCCCTCTCCCGCTTGCGGGAGAGGGTTGGGGAGAGGGTATTTCCACAATGAAGAACCCCGATGAGGAGAGAGCCCTCACCCGGCGCTTCGCGCCGACCTCTCCCGCAAGCGGGAGAGGTGCAGCGAGACTGCGGCGCCAGTATTCCAAGCTTTCGACGGCTGAGTAGCGCAACATGTATCAGTGGGACTTCGGCATCCTCTGGGGCTATCGCTGGCTCTTCCTGAACGGGCTCGGCGTCACCGTCGGCTTCACCGTGGTCATCGTGCTGCTCGGGCTGCTGTTCGGCCTCATCGCCGCGCTCGCGATGCTGTCGCGCTTTGGCTGGCTGCGCGGCATTGCGCTGACCTTCGTCGAGGCGTTCCGCTGCACGCCGATCCTGGTGCAGCTGATCTGGTTCTATTACGCGCTGCCGATCCTCGCCGGCGTCGAGATGACGCCGATCACGGCTTCGGCGCTGGCACTGTCGCTCTATGGCGGCTCGTTCTATTCGGAAATCATCCGCGGCGGCATCGTCTCGATCGACAGCGGCCAGTCCGAAGCAGGCGCCGCGCTCGGCATGACGCCGCGCCAGGCCATGATGCGCATCGTCCTGCCCCAGGCGATCAAGCGCATGATCCCGGCGCTGATGAACCAGTCGATCATCCAGTTCAAGAACACCTCGCTGGTCTCGGTGCTCGCGGTGCCCGACCTCGTCTATCAGAGCCAGGTCGCCGCGCATGACAGCTACCGGCCGCTCGAGACCTACACCGCGGTGGCGCTCGCCTATGCCGCGATCCTGATTCCCCTGACCATCATCGTGCGGCGGGGCGAGAAGCGTCTGGCGGTCAGCGAATGAGCGATACGTCCAAAGATACTTGCAAGGATACTTGCAAGATCGAGATCCGCGGCTTGCGCAAAAGCTTCGGCAGCAACGAGGTGCTGAAAAACATCAACCTCGACGTCGCCAAGGGCGGCGTGGTCGCGCTGATCGGGCCGTCGGGCTCCGGCAAGTCGACGCTGCTCCGCTGCATCAACCTGCTGGTCGTGCCCGATGGCGGCAGCGTCCGTGTCGGCGAGACGCGTTTCGCATTCGGTGAAGGCGCGAAGCTGCCTGATGTGAAGACGTTGGCAAAATTCCGCGCCACCACCGGCATGGTGTTCCAGCATTTTAATCTCTTCCCGCACATGACGACCCTCCAGAACGTCATGGAGGGGCCCGTCACGGTGCGCCGCATGCCGAAGGCAGGCGCCGAGAAATTGGCGCGAGCGCAACTGGCAAAGGTCGGGCTTCTGGAAAAGGCCGATCAATATCCGGCGACACTCTCGGGCGGACAGAAGCAGCGCGTCGCTATCGCGCGGGCGCTCGCGATGGAGCCGGACGTGATGCTGTTCGATGAAGCGACCTCCGCGCTCGATCCAGAGCTCGTCGGCGAGGTGCTGGGCGTGATGCAGCAGCTCGCTTCCGAAGGCATGACCATGGTGATCGTGACGCATGAGATCGCCTTTGCCCGCGAGGTCGCGGGCCGCGTGGTGTTCATGCGCGGCGGCGTCGTGGTCGAGGACGGCCCGGCGCGGCAGGTGATCGACAGCCCGCGCGAGGCCGCGACGCGCGCCTTCCTCAGCCATTTCCACCGCACCGGCGCGTTGCCGCCGGCCACCACAGCATCCTGATGTCAGATATCGATCGCGTCTATCTCGTCACCGGTGCCGCCAGCGGTATCGGCCGCGCCACGGCAAAGCTGCTCGCCGCGCCCGGCATTGGGCTCGTTCTGCATACGCGCGCGAACGAGGACGGACTTAGGGCGAGCGCGGCGGACGCCGAAGCATGCGGTGCGGCCGTTGCAACATGTCTCGGCGATCTCGCCAATGAAGTGGCTGTGACGCTTGCATGTGCGACTGCGCATCTCAATTTTGACCGGCTTGACGGATTGATCCTGGTTGGAGGCCACGCCCGCCGCGGCAGTCCGATCGGCACGCCCGCAGATCAATTCCTGCAGGCTATGGACGAATCCGCCCTCGCCTTCACACGTTTCGTCAAGGCCGCGCTTCCGCTCCTGCGTGCAGGCCGCGATGCGCGGATTGTCGCGGTGTCGTCCTTCGTCGCACACGCAATCCGCCCTGATTTCGCGCCCTTCGCGGCAACGGCCGCGAGCCGCGCTGCACTGGAAGCCCTGGTACGGCTCACCGCGGTCGAGCTCGCCGGCGACGGCATCACTGTCAACGCGGTTGCGCCGGGCCTCATCGTCAAGGACAAGCCGAGCGAGAGCCGACTTTCACCCGAGCAGATCGCCGCAACAGAAGCATTGATCCCGATGCGCCGTCGCGGACGGCCGGAGGAAGTGGCCGAGATCATCGCCTTCCTGGCGTCACCGAAGGCATCCTATGTCACCGGCCAGGTCTGGCACGTCAATGGAGGCCTGACATGACCGAAGCGACCGTCGAGCGTCTTAGGCTGTTCCTGATCGAAAGCCCGATCAAGATGGCGCGGCTTCAGGGCGTCGGCAACGTCAAGGGCACAGTGAAGCGCGTGCTGCTCGAGCTCACCGCGAGCGACGGTGTGGTCGGCTGGGGCGAAGCGGCGCCGTGGGAGGTGTTTACGGGAACGCCGGAGGCGGCGTTCTCCGCGCTCGACATCTACTTGCGTCCGATCCTGCTCGGCAAGCCGGTGCGCCGCATCCGCGCGCTGATGGCGGAACTCGAGCGCGCGCTGGTTGGACATGCCGAAGCAAAAGTCGCAATCGAGATGGCGCTGCTCGACATCGTCGGCAAATCGGCGGGACTTTCGGTCGCCGATCTGCTCGGCGGCCGTGTGCGCGACTCGATCCCCCTCTCCTTTTCGATCGCCGATCCCGATTTCGCCGCCGACCTCGAGCGCATGCGCAAAATGGTTCCGGACGGCAACGTCATCTACAAGGTCAAGACCGGCGTGAAGCCGCATCGCGAGGACCTCGATCACCTCGCGGCGATCCGCAAGGAGTTCGGCGACAAGGTCGATCTTCGCGTCGACTACAACCAGGCCTTGGCGCCGTTCGGCGCCATCAAGATCCTGCGCGATATCGAGCAATTTTCGCCGACCTTCATCGAGCAGCCCGTGCCGCGTAGATATCTCGACGTCATGGCACAGCTCACAGCGGAGCTGGAGACACCCGTGCTCGCCGACGAGAGCTGCTTCGAGCGCCGCGACATGATGGACGTGGTGCGCCGGCAAGCTGCTGACGCCGTGTCCATCAAGCTGATGAAGGCCGGCGGCCTGTTCGAGGCGCAAGCCATCATGGCGATCGCCGATGTCGCCGGGCTGCCCGGCTATGGCGGCACGCTGTGGGAAGGCGGCATCGGGCTCGCCGCCGCCACGCAGCTCATCGCGGCAACGCCCGGCATCTCGCTTGGCTGCGAATTCTACATGCCGCACCACGTACTGACCGAGGACGTCCTGGAGGAGCGCATCCCGAACCGAGGCGGCCATGTCGTCGTGCCCGATGGTCCGGGGCTTGGCATCCGCGTCAGCGAAGCCTCAGTCCGCGCCAACGCGCGCGTGCTGGCGGAGGCGTGAGGAGCGTCGGCATGGCCGCCGGCGCCAGCCACAAACTCAATCGTCGTCCCGGGCAAGCGTCAGCGCAGACCCGGGATCCATAACCACAGGATTGAGTTTGGCGAAGACTCGGGGTTACCAACTCGCGCCATGACTCCTTCCTGGGATTATGGGTCCCGGATCTGCGCTCCGCTTCGCTGCGCTTGTCCGGGACGACGATCGAGTATGCGGACTCCGCGGAGCACGATCCTTCCCCTAACGGAATCGCTGTCGTATGGTCGGAGCCAACACTCAGGGGTTCCTGCCCTCGCCGCCCGATCGCGCCGGGCCTTTCGGAAACACTTTCATGCCTGATCCCGCCTGGTCGCTGCACTCCCGCCTGAAAGAGGACACCATCGATATCGGCGACCTGCCGTTGTCGAAAGTGCTGGTCATCAAGGACGCGCATTACCCCTGGCTGTTGCTGGTGCCGCGCCGTGCGGATGCGGTCGAGATCATCGATCTCGACGAGGTCCAGCAGGCGCAATTGATGACGGAGATCACGCGCGTCTCCCGGGCGCTGAAAGAGACCACCAAATGCGACAAGCTCAACGTCGCAGCGCTTGGCAACCTCGTGCCGCAGCTTCACGTGCACATCATCGCGCGCCGCACCAGCGACGCTGCCTGGCCGCGCCCGGTCTGGGGGGTGATGCCGCCGTTGGCGCATGACGCCGAAGAGGTGCAGAACTTCATCAGCGCGCTTCGCCGCAAGATCTGGTTGGGTTGAAAGAACGATTGGGTTGAAAGAACAATAATGTCAGCATTCGACTCGTTTCCGCTGGGGCAGCCGGCCTTCGTCACCAACGTCCTCGATCGCGCCGCGCATCTGCGCCTCAATGACGAAAAACTCTTCGCACTCGAACAGAACCCGTCGTCGCGCGCTTATGTGATCTACCGCGACTCGCTCCTGGTGAAGCGCGAGGGCGAGCGCGTCCGCGCCCTGCTCTCGATCGATGAAGCCACCAAATGCGGCGCCAATCCCGGCACGATCTTCCTGGGGCTGCGCGATGGCGCTGCGGTGTTCGGCATGGGCATGCCGCAGGCGGCGGCCGAAAAACTCATCGGCAGTGAGGACTATAGCGTGACCGAATTGCGCGGCATGGCCATGCAAGGCGCGATTCCGCCGCAGGAGCTGTCCGCGATCGCGATGGCGAAGTCGATGGTCACCTGGCATCAGCGCCACGGCTATTGTGCCAATTGCGGTGCGCGCAGCGCGATGAGGGAAGGCGGCTGGAAGCGCGAGTGTCCTGCTTGCAAGGTCGAGCATTTTCCGCGCACCGACCCGGTCGTGATCATGCTGGTCGCCTCCGGCGACAAGTGCCTGCTCGGCCGCCAGAAGCAGTTTCCGCCGGGCATGTATTCCTGCCTCGCCGGCTTCGTCGAGGCGGCCGAGACCATCGAGGACGCGGTGCGCAGGGAGATCTTCGAGGAATCCGGCATCCGCTGCACCGATGTGCAGTATTACATGACGCAGCCCTGGCCCTACCCGTCGTCACTGATGATCGGCTGCAGCGCACGCGCGTTGACCGATGAGATCACCGTCGACCACTCGGAGCTGGAGGACGCGCGCTGGTTCAGCCGCGACGAGGCCCGGCTGATGCTGACGCGGACGCATCCGGACGGGCTTGCCGGCCCGCACCCCTTCGCCATCGCCCATCATCTGGTCGGCCGCTGGTTGCAGGGCAAGGACGGCGTATAGCGGCGACCGCCGATGTCCGCCAAAACGATCGCGCCACGCATCCTCTGCATCGGCATCCCCGTGCGCGACCTCACCTTCCGCGTGGAAGGCGTGCCCGAGCATGGCAGCAAGGCGAACGCCACGCATCTGGAGGAGATCTGCGGCGGCAACGCGCTCAACGCCGCGATCACCATCGCGCGGCTCGGCGGCCGCGTCGCCTTCGCGGGACCGATGGGTGATGCGCAGGAAACCTCAAGTGGCTTCATCCTCGAGCGCATGGCGCAAGAGGGCATCGATGCCAGACACGTCGTGCGCATGCCGGGCCTGACGACGCCGGTCTCGGCGATCATGATCGACGCGAGCGGCGAGCGCACCCTCGTCATCTATCGCGATCCCAAACTCTGGACAGTGAAGCTGCCTGATGCCGACGCGCTGCTCGGCGATTGCGACGCGATTTTGGTCGAGAGCCGCTGCGCCGAATTCGCCCTTCCCCTCTGCGCCGAGGCGCGACGCCGCGGCATAGCCGTCATCGTCGGCGTCGACCGCGCGATGTCGCAAGGCGATGGCCTCTTCGCGGTCACCTCGCACATCCTGTTCGCCAGCGAGCAGTTGCAGGAAACGGCCGGTGTTGCCGACGACGGTGGAGCGCTGAAGACGCTTGCGAGGCTGACACCGGCATTCGTCGCCGCCACCCGCGGCCCGCGCGGCACGATCTGGCTGAACGAGCGGGGTGGGCTGGAGGAGACGGCGGCCTTTCCGGTTCATGCCGTGGATACGCTCGGCGCGGGCGACGTCTTCCATGGCGCGTTTGCCCTTCGCCTCGCCGAAGGCGTGGAGGCCCGGGAGGCGCTTCGATTCGCCGCGGCCGCGGCCGCGCTGAAATGCACTCGCTTTGGTGGCGGCCTCGCCGCGCCGCAACGCATTGAAGTTGAAGGGCTTTTGCTCGGAAGCTAACCAGCGCGGGCACCCTGTCGCCTGAATATCAGCTTGCTCTAGAAGATTTTTCTATATATGAGGGGTTTCGACCCCTGAAATGGAAAAAAGTTCCTCAAATGAGCGACCTCGCCGTCCAACTCCCAGAGACCAACCGCCGCCTCGACGCCATCGACCGCAAGATTCTGATGGTCCTCCAGGAAGATGCCTCCCTGTCGGTTGCCGAGATCGGCGACCGGGTCGGACTATCCTCCACGCCTTGCTGGAAGCGCATCCAGCGTCTGGAGGCCGATGGGGTGATCCTCAAGCGGGTGGCGCTGGTCGACCAGAACAAGATCGGGCTCGGCATTTCGGTGTTCGTGTCGGTCGAGAGCGCCGACCATTCGGAGGCCTGGCTGAAGAAATTCGCCGAGGCCGTCAGCGCTATGCCCGAGGTGATGGAGTTCTACCGCATGGCGGGCGATGTCGATTACATGCTGCGCGTCGTGGTCGCGGACATGCAGGCCTATGACGTCTTCTACAAGAAGCTGATCAGCGCCGTGCCGCTCAAGAACGTCACCTCGCGCTTCGCCATGGAGAAGATCAAGTCGGTCACCGCACTGCCGATCCCGGCGGTGGTGGCGGCTTAGGCTTCGAATCTCACCACAACGGAACTGTCATCGCCCGACTTGACCGGGCGATCCAGTACTCTGAGACGTTCGTTATTGAACCGAGAAGCCGCGGCGTATTGGATGCCCCGCCGGAGCCTGTCATCGGGCTCGCCGAAGGCGAGACCCGGTGGCGGGGCATGACAGCGGTGAAAGAGGCGGGAGCCTCGCTCAAATCTTCTGATTGTACTCGCCGACTTCCGGATGCGTGCGCAGCACGCTATTCACCATCTCGAACATGTCGTGCATGCGCTGCTCGGAGACCGGGCTTTCGACCACCACGACGAGCTCGGGCTTGTTCGAGGATGCGCGCACCAGGCCCCAGCTTCCGTCCTCCACCGTGACACGCACGCCGTTGACGGTGACGAGATCGCGGATCGCCTGGCCGCCGATCTTCGCACCGCCCTTCTGAAGACCTTCAAAGTGCTTCACCACGGCGTCGACGACGCCATACTTGGCCTCATCGGCACAGTGCGGCGACATGGTCGGCGACGACCAGGTTTTTGGCAGCGCGTTCTTCAGATCCGCCATCGTTTTACCGGGGGCGCGGTCAAGCATGTCGCAGATCGCGATCGCGGAGACGAGGCCATCATCATAGCCGCGTCCGAATGGTTTGTTGAAGAAGAAGTGGCCCGACTTCTCGAACCCGGCAAGCGCGCCCATCTCGTTGGTGCGGCGCTTCATGTAGGAATGGCCGGTCTTCCAGTAGGCGGTCTTCGCGCCCTGCTTCTGCAGCACGGGATCGGTGATGAACAGGCCGGTCGACTTCACGTCGACGACGAACTGCGCGTCCTTGTGGATCGCCGACATGTCGCGCGCCAGCATCACGCCGACCTTGTCGGCAAAGATCTCCTCGCCCGTATTGTCGACGACGCCGCAGCGATCGCCGTCGCCGTCGAAGCCGAGGCCGACGTCGGCCTTGTGATGCAGCACGGCGTCGCGGATCGCGTGCAGCATCTCCATGTCCTCGGGGTTCGGATTGTACTTCGGGAAGGTGTGGTCGAGCTCGGTGTCGAGCGGGATCACCTCGCAGCCGATCGCCTCCAGCACCTGCGGCGCGAATGCACCGGCGGTGCCGTTGCCGCAGGCCGCGACCACCTTGAGCTTGCGCTTCAGCTTCGGACGGTTGGTGAGATCGGCGATATAGCGCGCCGGATAATTTTCGTGGAACTGATAGGAGCCGCCGACCTTGTTCTTGAAATCGGCGCCCAGCACGATCTCCTTCAGCCGCGTCATCTCATCGGGGCCGAAGGTCAGCGGACGGTTGGCACCCATCTTCACGCCGGTCCAGCCATTGTCGTTATGCGAGGCCGTGACCATGGCGACGCAGGGCACATCCAGGTCGAACTGCGCAAAATAGGCCATCGGTGTCACGGCGAGGCCAATGTCATGCACCTTGCAGCCCGCCGCCATCAGGCCGGAGATCAGCGCATATTTGATCGAGGCCGAATAGCCGCGGAAATCGTGCCCGGTGACGATCTCCTGTTTGACACCGAGCTCGGCGATCAGCGCACCCAGCCCCATGCCGAGCGCCTGCACGCCCATCAGGTTGATTTCTTTCTGAAACAGCCAGCGCGCGTCGTATTCGCGAAAGCCTGTGGCCTTCACCATCGGCTCGGATTCGAAGGCATAGGTGTTGGGCAGCAGCGCGGATTTCGGCTTGGGAAACATCGAGACAATCTCGTTAATGGGCAGGAGGAATATACCGCAGGCATAGCGAATGCTCAGGCCGAGCGGAAGGCGGGATCGGCGGCTTATGGCGGATAATTGCGGCAGTTTGGTAACGGGGAAACCTTACCCGCCGCCCTTCAAATCAACGCAACAAAGCGAAATGAAGCCCGGAGCGACCCGCGCTATTGCTCCAGCACCATCTGGCCGTTGGCGTATTCGAAGCGCCTCAGCTTGGACAGAAAGGAAAGCCCGAGCAAATTCTCCGACAGCGCCTCGTCCGGCAACACCATGGCATCGACGTCGCGAACGATGAGGCCGCCGACGTCGAGCATGGCGATGCGGGTGCGCGCGCCCTTGATGGTGCCGTTGGCGGTGGCGACGCTGGCGTTGTAGTCGCCGCGCGACGGGCGCAGGCCGAAACGGGCAGCCGAGGTCTCATTCAGCGCCACCACGGAAGCGCCGGTGTCGACCATGAAGCCGATGCGCTGACCGTCGATGCGCCCCTCGGTCTGAAAGTGGCCGCGGGCGTCGGGCGGGATGCTGACGCTGCGATTGCTCGCTTGCGGCGCGGCCGCCTGCACTGCGGCCATCTGGCGCGGCGCCGAGGTGGCGGAGGCGGAGCTCATCTTGTCGGCCATCTGCGCCATGAATGTGCCCAGCCCAATCATGATGGCCGCGAAGATCATAATGTTACGCATGGCACCACTCGGAACCGAAAACACGATTTCAGCACGCTACGCGTCCCTCCGCGAGCGAGCTTGCGGCCGGGACGCCGCCATTTTGGCGAAAAGCGTGACGGAAGGGTTAATGCGACCGCGTGGCAACACCACAAAGCCCTCATCCTGAGGAGCCCGCGAAGCGGGCGCCTCGAAGGATGGCCGCGGGTACGAGCGGGGCCTGCATGGTTCGCCCGGCGATGCGCAGCATCGTCCGGAGACGCGCGTTCCGCGCTCCTCACCATGAGGGTCTGCCCCGGTTTACGTCCCGCGCGGCTTGGCACGCCGGGTCGGGAGCGCATTCGCTGGATCGTCCGGCCAGGGATGGCGCGGATACCGGCCGCGCAGGTCGGAGCGGACCGCGATGTAGCTACCACGCCAGAAGCCGGGCAGGTCGCGCGTCACCTGCACCGGGCGCTGTGCCGGAGACAGCAGTTCGAGAACGAGCGGCACCTTGCCGCCCGCGATGGACGGATGAGTGTTGAGGCCGAACAGTTCCTGGAGCCGGACGGCGATGGTCGGGCCCTGCTCGGCCTCGTAATCGATCGCGAGCATCGTCCCGGTCGGCGCCTCGAAATGGGTGGGCGCCTCGCGTTCGAGCCGTGCGCGCAGCTCCCACGGCAGCAGCGCCATCAGCGCCTCGGAGAGGTCGCCGGCGGCGACGTCCTTCAGCGCCGTCTTGTCGTAGAGCGCGGGCACCAGCCAGTCATCGCGCCGCGCGATCAAGGCGGCGTCGGACAGATCGGGCCAGCTCTCGCCTTCGGCCTTGCGCAGGAACATCACGCGGTCGCGCCATTGAATGGCGGCTTTCGACCAGGGCAACCGATCGAGACCGGCGGCAATCAGGCCGTCGGCGAGGAGGCGGGCCGTCGTCTCGGACGGCGTGAGCGTGAGCGGCGCCTCGGACAACGTGATGGCGTGCAGCGCACGTTTGCGACGTGCGCGCAGCGCCATTGCACCGCGATCGAAGGAAATCTCGTCCGAGGTTTCGATGTGCTCGGCGAAGTGACCTTCAATATCGTCCTCGCTGATCGGCGCGGCAAGCAGGATGCGTCCGCTCGCCGCCGTACCCGTCATCTCGGCCACCGCTATGTAGGGCGCGCGCGCAAGGGAAGACGTCTGCTCGACGGCCGCGCCGCGGCCGTTGGCGAGCACGAAGCTGCCGTTGCCGCGGTTGCGCGCAACGCGGTCGGGGAAGGCGTAGGCGAGCATGATGCCGGTGCGCAAGTCGCCCTGCCTCGGCGTCCCATTCTCCGATGACGCGACTTGCGAGGCCCAGCGTCGTGCGAGGTCGCGGGCGCTGGTGGCACGCGGTGAGCGGTCGCGGCGGAATTGGTCGAGACGATGGTCGAGATCGACGCTGTCGCCGCCGAGCCCGCGCTCGGTGAGGATCGCGGCGATTTCGGCGGCGGCCCCGCCGCTGCCAGCGCGATGCGAATCCACGATCATGCGTGCGAGCCGCGGTGGCAGCGCCAACGCGCGCAGGCTCTTGCCTTCCGCGGTGATGCGACCGTCGGCATCGAGCGCGTTGAGCTCGGCAAGCAGGCTGTTTGCCTCTTTCAGGGCGGGCTGAGGCGGCGGATCGAGAAACGAGAGCGCGGCAGGATCGCTGACGCCCCATTGCGCAAGATCCAGCACGAGCGAGGAGAGGTCCGCGCTCAGAATTTCAGGCTGCGTGTAGGGCGCGAGCGAGGCGGTCTGCGGCTCGTCCCAGAGCCGGTAGCACACGCCGGGCTCGGTGCGGCCGGCGCGGCCGCGGCGCTGATCGACCGCAGCGCGCGAAGCTCGCACGGTCTCTAGCCGCGTCAAGGCGATATCGGGCTCATAGCGCGGCACGCGGGCGAGGCCGCAATCCACGACGATGCGCACGCCCTCGATGGTGAGCGAGGTCTCCGCGATCGAGGTCGCCAGCACCACCTTGCGCGTGCCCTTGGGCGCCGGCGCGATGGCGCGGTCCTGCACGGCGGCATCCAGCGCGCCGAACAACGGCACGATCTCGATTGCAGCATCATGGATGCGTTCGGCGAGAAAGTTCTGCGTGCGCCGGATCTCGGCCGCGCCGGGCAGGAACGCCAGCACCGAGCCGGCGTCAGTGCGCAGCGTAGAGGCAATCGCATCCGCCATCTGCCGCTCCAGCGGGGCGTCCGCCTTGCGGCCGAGATAGCGCGTCTCGACCGGGAACGCACGGCCCTCGCTCTCGACGACGGGCGCTTCCCCCAGCAGCCTCGCCACCCGGGCGCCGTCCAGCGTCGCCGACATCACGAGGATGCGCAGATCCTCGCGCAGGCCCAATTGCGCATCGCGCGCCAGCGCGAGACCGAGATCGGCATCGAGCGAGCGCTCGTGGAATTCATCGAACAGGACGGCGGCAACGCCTGTCAGTTCGGGATCGTCGAGGATCTGGCGGGTGAAGATGCCTTCCGTCACCACCTCGATGCGGGTCGCACGCGAGATTTTCGAACCGAAGCGGACGCGATAACCGACGGTCTCGCCGGCGCGCTCGCCGAGCGACTTGGCCATGCGGTCGGCGCTCGCGCGCGCCGCGATGCGCCGCGGCTCCAGCACGATGATCTTCTTGTCCCTGGCCCAGGGCGCATCCAGCAGCGCCAGCGGCACGCGCGTGGTCTTGCCGGCACCAGGCGGCGCCACCAGCACGGCAGCATTATGCGCTTCCAGCGTGCGCGACAGGTCGTCGAGCACCGCATCGATCGGTAGGGGCGTGTCGAAGCTGCGAGCCAATATCCGGCATCCGTCATCGCCCGCCTCGTGCGAAATGGCGGACTAAAGAGGGCGATCCAGTAAACTCAGACCCTCGTCACCGACGAGGGTCGAGCATACTGGATACCCCGCCTTCGCGGGGTATGACAACAAGATGCGGCGATCAAACCTGCCCGGCGGGTCGTCCGACGCTCTCATAGACGAAGCCGGCGGCTTCCATGTCTTCGGGACGATAGATGTTGCGCAAATCGACCACGACCGGCTGCACCATGGTCTCCTTCAGCCGATCGAGATCGAGCGCGCGGAATTGCACCCATTCGGTGACGATGACAAGCGCGTCCGCGCCCTTGGCGCAGGCATACGCATCCTCGCAATATTCGATCGCCGGCAGCTCGTGCTTGGCCTGGTCCATGCCGACCGGGTCGTAGGCGCGCACCTTCGCGCCCATGTCGAGCAGTCCGGTCACCAGCGGGATCGACGGCGCATCGCGCATGTCGTCGGTGTCGGGCTTGAAGGTGAGACCGAGCACGCCGATGGTCTTGCCGCGCAGCGCGCCGCCAAGCGCGTGGCTGACCTTGCGCGCCATCGCGCGCTTGCGGTTCTCGTTGACGGCAAGCACGGATTCGACGATGCGCAGGCTCACATCATAGTCCTGCGCGATCTTGATCAGGGCCTTGGTGTCCTTCGGGAAGCAGGATCCGCCGAAGCCCGGGCCCGCATGCAGGAACTTGGTGCCGATGCGGTTGTCCAGGCCAATGCCGCGCGCGACCTCCTGGACGTTGGCGCCGACCTTCTCGGACAAATCGGCGATCTCGTTGATGAAGGTGATCTTGGTCGCCAGAAACGCGTTGGCGGCGTACTTGATCATTTCCGCGGTGCGGCGCGCGGTGAACATCAGCGGCGCCTGGTTCAGCGACAGCGGACGGTAGATGTCGCTCATCACTTTTCGGCCACGCTCGTCATTCGTGCCTACCACGATGCGATCAGGGAACTTGAAATCGCGGATCGCTGCGCCCTCGCGCAGGAATTCAGGATTGGACGCGACCACCACATCGGCCTTCGGATTGGTCTCGCGGATGATGCGTTCGACCTCGTCGCCGGTGCCGACCGGAACCGTGGACTTGGTAACGACGACCGTGAAACCGGAAAGCGAGGCAGCGATCTCCCGCGCGGCGGCGTAGACGTAAGACAAGTCAGCATGACCATCGCCGCGCCGCGACGGCGTGCCGACCGCGATGAACACGGCGTCCGCCTCCGCAACCGGCCCCGAAAGGTCGGTCGTGAAGCTCAGGCGCTTGGCCTTCACGTTGGTCTCGACCAGCGAGTCCAGCCCCGGCTCGTAGATCGGGATCTCGCCGCGGTGGAGCGCGGCGATCTTGCGCTCGTCCTTGTCGACGCAGGTGACGTCATGGCCGAAATCCGCAAAGCACGCACCGGAAACCAGCCCTACATAGCCCGTGCCGATCATGGCAATTCGCATGAAAAACCTGCCTGTCTTGGTTAACGCATGATGACGCTTTGGAGCGGTCTTAAAGCATTTTCAGGTCCGCGGGGAAGAGGCTGATCCCCAGAAAAACGGCAAGAAGACCGGCATGTGATTTGTACAGTAAAGGGGACCGAAACCTGCCGCCGGCATACTGTGCCTCGCTCTTGGGCGGTAAGCGCCTCGAAAAGGGACACCATGACACCAATTGGCACGATCGCGGCAAGCGGAGGCTCCAAGACCTCGCCGCCGGCGCGCGTCGATTGGGTCGATTATGCCAAGGGCATCTGCATCGTCATGGTCGTGATGATGCACTCGGTGATCGGGGTTGAGCTCGCTGCCGGCGAACCCGGGTTCATGCATGGTCTGGTCGCCTTCGCAAAGCCGTTCCGGATGCCGGATTTCTTCCTGATTTCGGGACTATTCTTGCCGCTCGTGATCGACCGCGACTGGCGAATCTATCTCGACCGCAAGGTCGTGCATTTCGCCTATTTTTATGTCCTCTGGGTGACAATCCAGTTTGGCTTCAAGGCGCCGGCTTTCGCAGCCGAAACGGGCTGGCGCGATGCGGGCCTTCTGTACCTCGAATCATTCATCGAGCCGTTCGGCACGCTCTGGTTCATCTACCTGCTGCCGATCTTCTTCGTCGTCACAAAACTGACACGACGAATCCCGCCGCTCGCGATCTGGCTCGCAGCAGTGCTGCTGGAGACGGCCCGCATCGCAACAGGATGGACCGCCATCGACGAGTTCTGCGCGCGCTTCGTCTATTTCTACTCCGGTTATCTGTTTGCCGATTACGTGTTCGCGTTGTCGGAACGCGCGCGCAGGCATCCCGCCGTTGCCCTTGCCGCGCTTGGCGCGTGGGCGCTCATCAATGCGGGTCTCGTCGCACGCGGCGCAAGCGAATGGCCGATGATCTCGCTTCTGCTCGGCTTCTCCGGAGCCGTCGCCATCGTAACGCTGGGCACGCTGCTCGCGCATTCGCGCTGGCTCAACTTTCTTCGGTTCTGCGGCGAGCATTCGATCGTGATCTATCTCGCCTTCTTCCTGCCGATGGCCGCGACGCGGACGCTGCTGCTGCGCACCGGCATCGTTCCCGACATCGGCATGATGTCGGTGATCGTCACCATCGTGGGCGTGGTCGGTGCACTCTTGATCTGGCAGGCCGCGCTGCGCATGCATGCGAACTTCCTGTTCGAGCGGCCGAACGCCTTCTGGGTCGCGCCGAAGAAGGCGGGGCCGGTGTTGCAGGCGGCGGAATAGTTTCTCGCTCCGCGGTCGTCGCCCGGCTCGACCGGGCGACCCAGTCTTCCAGAGACAGCGGTTATTGACCGATGGGCCGCGGCGTACTGGATTCCCCGGTCAAGCCGGGGAATGACAGTGGGGATAGCGGCGCCAGCAGCCCAAAAATCGCCCCTCCAAGGCTGTCAAATGCCGCAAAAATTCATACATTGCGGCCATGCCCAAAACCTCCCCGAAGACCACCGCCAAAGCTGACTCCAAGGCTGCTGCGCCCAAGGCGGCCGCCGAAACCAAATCCGCTGCTGCCAAGCCTGCTGCCAAACCCGTGGCGGCGAAGAGGGCCGCCAAGGGTGATCACGTCTTCCTGGTCGACGGTTCCTCCTATATTTTCCGCGCCTATCACGCGCTGCCGCCGCTCAACCGCAAGTCCGACGGCTTGCAGGTCAACGCCGTGCTCGGCTTCTGCAACATGCTGTGGAAGCTGCTCCGCGACATGCCCGCGGACAACCGGCCGACGCATCTGGCGATCGTGTTCGACAAGTCGGAAGTCACCTTCCGCAACAAGATCTATCCCGACTACAAGGCGCACCGGCCGCCGGCGCCGGACGATCTCATTCCGCAATTCGCGCTGATCCGCGAGGCCGTGCGCGCCTTCGACCTGCCCTGCCTGGAACAGGTGGGCTTCGAGGCCGACGATCTGATCGCGACCTATGTGCGGCAGGCCTGCGAGCGTGGCGCGAGCGCGACCATCGTTTCCTCCGACAAGGATCTGATGCAGCTCGTCACCGACTGCGTCACCATGTACGACACCATGAAGGATCGCCGTATCGGCATTCCCGAGGTGATCGAGAAATTCGGCGTGCCGCCGGAGAAGGTGGTCGAGGTGCAGGCGCTCGCCGGTGATTCCACCGACAACGTGCCGGGCGTGCCCGGCATCGGCATCAAGACCGCGGCGCAACTGATCGTCGAATATGGCGACCTGGAGCAGCTTCTGTTCCGCGCGACCGAGATCAAGCAGCCGAAGCGGCGCGAAGCGCTGATCGAGAATGCCGAGAAGGCGCGGATTTCGCGCCAGCTCGTGCTGCTCGACGACAAGGTCGATCTCGAGGTGCCGCTCGACGATCTTGCCGTCCACGAGCCCGACGCGCGCAAGCTGATCGCCTTCCTGAAGGCGATGGAGTTCACGACGCTGACCCGCCGCGTCGCCGAATACGCCCAGGTCGATCCCGCCGATGTGGAGGCCGATCCCGGCTACAAGACCGGCGCCAGCGTGTTCTCGCCACTGCCGCCCTCGGACGTCGTGCCGGCGTCGGAAGCTGGCGCAGCAGCGCAAGCTGCGCCCAAGGAGGCCAACAAGGCCGCCGGCAAGGAAGACAAGGCCGCCAGTCCCAAGGGCACGCCGGTCTCGCTCGCCGAGGCCCGCGCGGAGGCCGCGCGCAAGACCAGGATCGACCGCGCCAAATATCAGACGATCAAGACCCTCGACCAGCTCAACGCGCTGATCGCGCGCATCCACGATACCGGCCATGTCGCGATCGAGGTGAAGGCAAGCTCGGAAGACCCGATGCAGGCCGATATCTGCGGCATCGCGCTGGCGCTCGGCGCTGATGATGCCGCCTATGTGCCGCTGGCCCACAAGCCGCCGGGCGGCGGCGCCGGACTGTTCGACGCCGGGCTCGCACCCGACCAGGTGAAATTCGAAGCGGCCGTTGCCGCGCTGAAGCCAGTGCTCGAATCGAATGGCATCCTGAAGATCGGATACAATGCCAAGTTCATCGCGGTGCTGTTGGCGCAGGCCGGCATCACACTATGCAACCATGACGACGCGGAATTGATCTCCTATGTGCTCGATGCCGGCCGGGGCTCGCACGCGTTGGAATCGCTCGCCGAGCGCTGGCTCGGCCACGCTGTGCTGGCCGAAAGCGAGCTCGTCGGCAGCGGCAAGAACAAGCTCACCTTCGACCAGGTCGCGATCGACAAGGCGACCGAGCATTCGGCCGAGCGCGCCGATGTGGCCCTGCGCTTATGGCACGTGCTGAAGCCGCGCCTTATCGCCGAGCACATGACCGCCGTCTACGAGACGCTGGAGCGTCCGCTCACCAGCGTGCTCGCGCGCATGGAACGTCGCGGCATCTCGATCGACCGCCAGGTGCTGTCACGCCTGTCGGGCGACTTTGCCCAGACCGCGGCGCGGGTGGAAGCCGAGATCCAGGAGATCGCCGGCGAGCCCGTCAATGTCGGCAGCCCGAAGCAGATCGGCGACATCCTGTTCGGCAAGATGGGACTTCCGGGCGGCACCAAGACCAAGACCGGCGCGTGGTCGACGACGGCCCAGGTGCTGGATGATCTCGCCGAGCAGGGCCACGGCTTCCCGAAAAAGATCTTGGAATGGCGCCAGGTCTCGAAGCTGAAATCGACCTACACCGACGCGCTGCCGACTTACGTCAATCCGCAGACCCATCGCGTGCATACGACCTACGCGCTGGCAGCGACCACCACCGGCCGGCTGTCGTCGAACGAGCCGAACCTGCAGAACATCCCGGTTCGCACCGAGGACGGGCGAAAGATCCGCCGCGCCTTCATTGCAACGCCTGGCCACAAGCTGGTCTCGGCCGACTATTCGCAGATCGAGCTTCGGCTGCTCGCCGAGATCGCCGACATTCCCGTGCTCAAGCAGGCCTTCAAGGACGAGCTCGACATTCACGCGATGACCGCGTCGGAAATGTTCGGCGTGCCGATCAAGGGCATGCCGAGCGAAATCCGGCGCAGGGCCAAGGCGATCAATTTCGGCATCATCTACGGCATCTCGGCGTTTGGCCTTGCCAACCAGCTCGGCATCGCGCGCGAGGAGGCCTCCGCCTACATCAAGAAGTATTTTGAGCGCTTCCCCGGCATCCGCGCCTATATGGACGAGACGCGCGATTTCTGCCGGAACCACGGCTATGTCACCACGCTGTTCGGCCGCAAATGTCACTACCCCGACATCAAGGCATCCAACGCCTCGGTGCGCGCCTTCAACGAGCGCGCCGCGATCAACGCGCGCCTGCAGGGCACGGCCGCCGACATCATCCGCCGCGCCATGACGCGGGTGGAGGACGCGCTGGCGGCAAAGAAGCTCTCGGCGCAGATGCTGCTTCAGGTGCATGACGAATTGATCTTCGAGGTGCCGGATGCGGAGGTGGAGGCGACGCTCCCGGTCGTGCAGCACGTGATGCAGGACGCGCCGTTCCCGGCCGTGCTGCTCTCGGTGCCGCTGCATGTCGATGCCCGCGCGGCGACCAATTGGGACGAGGCGCACTGACGGCGGACACTTGATGAAGATCGCAACGATCTCCGGCAGCTTGCGCGCCGGTTCGAGCAATACGGCTGCGCTGCGCGCAGCGGCTCTGCTCGCGCCTGTTGGCGTCGAAGTCGTGGCCTTCGAAGGAATTGCGGACCTGCCCTTCTTCAATCCGGATCTCGATGGCGACGACGTGCCTGCCCCGGTCGGCGCAATGCGCAACCTCATCGGAAGCGTGGATGGCCTCCTGATCTCCAGCCCCGAATATGCCCGCGGTGTCGCCGGCGTCCTGAAGAACGCGCTCGACTGGCTGGTCGGAAGCCATGAATTTCCGGGCAAGCCGGTCGCCTTGATCAACACGTCGCCTCGCGCCACGCACGCGCTTGCTGCCCTCACTCTCACCTTGGAGACGATGTCGGCCCGGATCGCAGAGGACGCTTGCGTGACGCTGCCCCTGCTCGGCGGTGCCTGGGACGAGCGTAGCATCGCCGCAGATCCTGCAGTCGCGGCGCCGCTGCGTTCGGCGATGGAACGTTTTGCCGCGTTCGTCAGGAGCGTGCAGGCCGACGTGTCCTAATTAATGAATTGTCCTGCGTGCAATTGCGCGATAGCGGCGCGGACCCTCGCATATTAGAACCAGAGCATCTCCCGCACGGGTTCTACCGATGCCCCACACATCCTCCCTGCTCGGCTTCGCCCTCGTCTGCTTCGGCATCGCGCTGACGCCGGGGCCGAACATGATCTATCTGATCTCGCGCTCGATCACGCAGGGGCCCGCATCCGGCATCGTCTCGCTCGGCGGCGTGGCGCTGGGCTTCGTGTTCTACATGCTGTGCGCGGCGTTCGGCATCACCGCGCTGCTGCTCGCCATTCCCTTTGCCTATGACGCGCTGCGCTTCGCCGGCGCCGGCTATCTGTTCTGGCTCGCCTGGCAGGCGGTGAAGCCGGGCGGACGCTCGCCGTTTCAGGTGAAGAAGCTCGCCGTCGACAGCCCGCGAAAACTGTTCGCGATGGGGTTCGTCACCAACCTGCTCAATCCCAAGATCGCGATGCTCTATCTGGCGCTGCTGCCGCAGTTCATCGACCCCGCCGTCGGCAGCGTGCTGGCGCAGTCGCTGGTGCTGGGTGCGATCCAGATCGCGATCAGTGTCAGCGTCAACGCGATGATTGCGCTTGCGGCCGGCTCGATCGCGCTGTTCCTGGCGACCCGCCCGAGCTGGATGCTGGTGCAACGCTGGCTGATGGGCACGGTGCTCGCCGGGCTTGCCGTGCGGATGGCGGTGGAAGCGAAGCGGGTATAGCCGAGCAGCAAAGCACATGCTCGTGTCCCGGACGCGCTGCAGCGCTCCCCGGCGATCCGAAGCATCGTCCGGTGCGCTGCTGCGCAGAGCCAGGACCTAATTCCACATGGGCCCCGGCTCTGCAGTGCACCGCTAACGCGCTGTACTGCGTCCGGGGCACGAGAGCCGACTGGTCGACTAATCCAGTTTCGCCTCAATCCCGCGCTTCACCGCGGGGCGCGCCATCAGCGCCTCGTACCAGCGCTTCACGTTCGGAAAATCCGCCAGCTCCACCTTGTGGCGCGGGTGGCGCCAGGCCCAGCCCAGGATGGCGAAATCGGCGACCGAGAGATCGCCCGCGACGAAGTCGCGGCCCTCGAGGCGGCGATCCAGCACGCCGTAGAGACGGCGCGTCTCGGCCATATAGCGCTTCAACCCGTAGGCGCGGTCCTGCTCGTTCTCCAGCGCGATGAAGTGATGCACCTGGCCGGGCATCGGTCCGAAGCCGCCCATCTGCCACATCAACCATTCATAGACGGGAACGCGGCCGGCCAGCGATTTCGGGAGGAATTTGCCGGTCTTCTCGCCGAGATAGAGCAGGATCGCACCGGATTCGAACACGCTGACGGGCTTGCCGTCCGGCCCCTCGGGGTCGACGATCGCCGGGATCTTGTTGTTCGGACTGAGCTTGAGGAACTCGGGCGCCATCTGTTCGCCCTTGGTGATGTTGACCGGGAAGACCTTGTAAGGGAGCCCCATTTCCTCCAGCGCGACCGAAATTTTTCGGCCGTTCGGCGTATTCCAGGTGTGGAGCTCGATGGTCATTTGCCGGTTTCCTTCCCGCTTTGTCTGGCACCCCACTACTCCAGGACGTCGCGGCCTTACAACCAGCGGTCCGGCATGGTGGCTGTCCGAAAGGCGCGGACGATCCCCTGTTGACGGTGGTTTTGCGGGGCCACCCCCCTCTGGCATGTCGGCTCTGTGGCGGATAAATTCCGCCTCCTCCAAAAGTGCCCCAGAGGGACCGTCGTGTCGAAATCAGCCTCCCGCGCCCGCTTGTTCGAAATCATCCGCCGGCGCTCCTTCGGCCGCGGCGAGGTGACGCTCGCGTCGGGCCGCAAGAGCGATTTCTATTTCAACCTGAAGCCGACCATGCTCGACCCCGAAGGGGCGACGCTGCTCGCCGAGCTCACCTATGAAGCGCTGAAGGACGACGAGCTCGATTTCATCGGTGGACTGGAGATGGGCGCGGTGCCACTCGCCGGTGCGCTCGCGCAGATCTCATGGATCAAAGGCCATCCGATCGCGGCCTTCTTCGTGCGCAAGAAGCCGAAGGAGCACGGCGCCAAGCTTGCCATCGAAGGCCTTGCCAAGGGCGAGACGCTTCAAGGCAAGCGCGTCGTGATCGTCGAGGACGTCACCACCACCGGCGGCTCGGCGCTGAAGGCGGTGGAATCGGTGCGCGAGGCCGGCGCCAATGTGGTGCTGGTGCTGACCATGGTCGACCGCGAGGAAGGCGCCAATGATACCTTCGGTCAGGCCGGCCTGCCGTTCCGCTCGCTCTACAAGGCGTCGGAATTTTTGAAGGGTTGAGACGGCAAGGCTCTGTCCATCGTCTTGCCCGGGCTTGTCCCCGGCCTTGACGCGATTCGATCCAACAACCGCCACGGTCATCGCTCATTTACTATCCGACACTATGGTGAATCAGCGCTGAGACACGTCGCTCTCGGTGCGGTTCGTGGCGTCGGGTGGAGTGGGCATTGCGTACAGATTTGTCCAATGTGCGTTGGCCGCACCGCGCGATGATTGTGGCTGCAACTGTTGCCACGCCGCTTCTCGTGGCGCCTGCCCCCGTGTCCGCCGAGGGCCTGTTCGACTTCTTCTTCAACGCACTACAGCGTCCGCAGCGCAGCGCGCCGCAGGCGAGTTCCTATATCGATCCCTTCGCGGCGGCGCAGCCGAATGGGCCCGCCCAGGATTCGCCGACGCGTTCGGCCGCCAGCGGTTCCGGTCCGGCGTTCTGTGTGCGCACCTGTGACGGCAAGTATTTCCCGCTGATGCGCGGCGTGGCCTCGCCGGCGCAGATGTGTCAGGCGTTCTGTCCTGCCACCACGACAAAAATCTATTTCGGCTCGAACATCGACGGCGCCACTTCGCAGACCGGCGAGCGCTATGCCGATAGCGAGAACGCGTTTGCCTTCCGCAAGGCGCTCCGTGCGGACTGCACCTGCAATGGCCGCGAGCCGGTCGGACTTGCGCCGGTGGACTTGGCGCTCGATACGTCGCTGAAGGCCGGTGACGTGATCGCGACGAGCGACGGTCTCGTTGCCTATACCGGCGTTCGCCTCGGCAACGAGCAGGCCGCCGACTTCACACCGGTCGCCTCCTATCCCGGCCTCACCGCACAGGTCCGCTCCCGCCTCGGCGAGATGAAGGTTGCGCCGGTGCGCGCCGAGACGGTGGCGACGGACGCGCCACCCCCTGAGATCGTGCGCGAGACGCCGCCGGATGTGACGGTGCCGAAGACGCCGACGCAGAAATCGGGCAGGCGCGCGGGGCTGAATTGACGCTTCGCGTCACCGTCCGATGATCACGCCGATCACGTTCGGCGCTGCCAGATACTTCTCCTCGATCGCCGCGCGCGCAGCGGCGCGGTTTTCCGGCGTGAGCAATCCGCGCTTCTCGGCGAGGATCATCCAGCAAAACCCCCACCAGTCCGTCAGCATGCCCGCGTCGTCGACGAGGTCATAACCTTGCTCGGCCGCGAAGATGCGCGCCTGCGCCTCGTCGAGCGTGTCGAGGAACAGGTGGTCCCCGGCCGAGAACAGGTCATCGCTGATGTCATCGATGGTGTAGCCCCAGATCGACTGGCACACCGCGTTGAACTCGCGATCGATCTGGTCGTCATCGACCGCGTAGCGCCGCGCCGCCTGATGCAGCCGCGACAGCGAGCGCGCGAAGTCGCCAATTCGGGTGAGGGCGAATTGATCAAAGGCAATGGTGGACATGTAGTCCTCGCGAAATCGGACAGACGCTAGATATTGTGTCGGCAACACGCCGAATCACAATGATATATCAAAGGCTTGCTAAACTGTTCTTAATTTGTTCTGTTGAACATTTGGCTGGCTGAAAAGCGTCGTCCTGGCGAAAGCCAGGACCCATTACCCCGGTCAGCGTTGCTCTTGCGAGATTGCCCCACCATGAGCGCAGGCAGCTACTACGTCTACATCCTGGCCAGCCGCCATCACGGAACGCTGTACATCGGCGTCACCAACGACATCCGTACGAGGCTTGAGCTGCACCGCTCCGGTCGCGGGTCGAAGTTCGTGCAGAAATACAAAATCTTCCGCCTCGTCCACCTCGAAGCATTCGCGACGCCGCAGGACGCTATCGCGCGCGAGAAGCAACTGAAGTTCTGGAAACGTGATTGGAAGATCAAGCTAATCGAACAAGAAAATCCCGATTGGAATGACCGGTCGGGCCTCATCTGACAGCCGGGGTAATGGGTCCTGGCTTTCGCCAGGACGACGATGGGGAGCGAGCCTTGGCTCCTACCTCCGCCCTCAATTCGCCGCCGACAGCATCCTGTCGCCGCAATAATTCGCGTAGAACTTGCCGCCGCATTGGCGCTTGATGGCGGCGCAGCGCGCGGCGGGTGTGGCGTTTTGGGGCAGGGAGAATGCGCAACTCACGCCGTCAGCGCTGCGGCGGATCTGGCCGGCGGCAAAGGCGGCGCTGGAGGCGGTGATGCAGATCACGAGCAGAGCGGCGGTGGCGATTTCGATCAGCAGTCTCATGGACGTACTCTCCCTCCACACCAAGGGCTGAATCCTTCACCAATCTAGCACGAAAATCCCCCTCTCTCCGTGCGCGACCGGGTTCCCAAAGCGGCCCATTCCTTGCATAAATTTACGCCAGCGCAGTGCACGGTCGCGCCGACAATGGTTCCGCTTCCGCGGCGAGCCGCGTAAGGTTTGCCGCGCACGATTTGGCGCGTAAGCTTTGTTCAGTGTCCCGAGACCAGGAAGTGACTGTTTTGCAAGAGCAATCGTCCCAGCCGAATTTTCCCGCAGCCGGCCAGCCCATCGACGAGCTGGCACTGGCGGAGATCAAGGGTGCGATCCTGGCAAAGCTGCGCCTTGCCATCGGCAAGGACGCGGGCATGGCGACCAGGCACGACTGGTACCAGGCCGCAGCTCTCGCGCTACGCGACCGTATCGTGCATCGCTGGCTCAGCGCGGAGAAGCGCAGCTACGATGCCGGACGCAAGCGCGTCTACTATCTCTCGCTCGAATTCCTGATCGGCCGTCTCTTCACCGACGCGCTGAACAACATGGGACTGCTCAACATCTTCGAGGTCGCACTCGGCGATCTCGGCGTCTCGCTCCCTGAGCTGCGCAAATGCGAGCCGGATGCCGCGCTCGGCAACGGCGGCCTGGGGCGGCTCGCCGCCTGCTTCATGGAGAGCATGGCGACGCTGTCGATCCCCGCGATCGGCTACGGCATCCGGTATGATTACGGCCTGTTCCGCCAGATCATCAATCAGGGCTGGCAGCAGGAATATCCGGACGAATGGCTGAGCTTTGGCAATCCCTGGGAATTGCAGCGGCCGGAAGTCATCTATCACGTCCATTTCGGCGGCGGCGTCGAGCATGTCGACGACAAGGGCCGTGACCGCTCGATCTGGCATCCGGCCGAGACCGTGCAGGCAATCGCCTATGACACTCCGATCGTCGGCTGGCGCGGCCAGCACGTCAACGCGCTGCGGCTGTGGTCGGCGCGCTCGCCCGATCCGCTGAAGCTCGACGTGTTCAATTCGGGCGACTATGTCAGCGCCTCGTCCGAGCAGGCGCGCGCGGAAGCGATCTGCAAGTTCCTCTATCCGAATGATGAGAGCCCGGCCGGCCGCGAGCTGCGCCTGCGGCAGGAATACTTCTTCGTCTCGGCCTCGCTCCAGGATCTTGTCAAGCGACATCTCTCCTCCGACGGACAGCTGCGCAGCCTGTCCATGAAGGTCGCGGTGCAGCTCAACGACACGCATCCGTCCCTTGCCGTGACCGAATTGATGCGGATCCTGATCGACCTGCACAATTTCCGCTGGGACGAGGCGTGGAAGATCACCGTCGCCACGCTCTCCTACACCAACCACACGCTGCTGCCAGAAGCGCTGGAAACCTGGCCGGTCGAGCTGTTCGAGCGGCTGTTGCCGCGGCATCTCGAGATCATCTACCGCATCAACGTTCAGCACCTCGCGCTGGCCGAAGCGCGCTGCCCCGGCGACATCGATTTCCGCGCCTCGGTCTCGCTGATCGACGAGAAGAGCGGCCGCCGCGTGCGCATGGGCCAGCTCGCCTTCGTCGGCTCGCACCGCATCAATGGCGTCTCGGCGATGCATTCGGACCTGATGCGCGAGACCGTGTTCCACGATCTCAACCATCTCTATCCTGGCCGCATCACCAACAAGACCAACGGCATCACCTTCCGCCGCTGGCTGATGCTGGCGAACCCGAAGCTCACCGACCTCTTGCGCGAGGCCTGCGGCGAGGCCGTGCTCGACGATCCCACGCAACTGATGCTGCTGGAAGCGCGCGCCAGCGATGTCGCGTTCCAGCAGAAATTCCGCGCGGTCAAGCATCACAACAAGACGGCGCTCGCGCGCGTGATCGGCGAGCGACTCGGCATCAAGGTCGACCCGGGCGCGCTGTTCGACGTGCAGATCAAGCGTATCCACGAATACAAGCGCCAGCTTCTCAACATCATCGAGACGGTCGCGCTGTACCAGGCGATCAAGGACAATCCCAACGGCAACTGGGTGCCGCGGGTGAAGATTTTTGCCGGCAAGGCGGCGGCGAGCTACCGCTACGCGAAGCTGATCATCAAGCTGATCAACGACGTCGCCGAGGTCGTCAACAACGATCCCGCGATCGGCGGCAAGCTCAAGGTCGCCTTCCTGCCCGACTATAACGTCAGCCTCGCCGAGGTGATCATTCCCGCGGCCGATCTCTCCGAGCAGATCTCGACCGCCGGCATGGAAGCCTCCGGCACCGGAAACATGAAGCTGGCGCTGAACGGCGCCATCACCATCGGCACGCTCGACGGCGCCAATATCGAGATCCGCGACCATGTCGGCGCGGAGAACATCGCGATCTTCGGCATGGAGGCTGGCGACGTGATGATCCGGCGCAAGCAGGGCCTGGATGCGGCCGACGTGATCCGCAGATCCCCGCAGCTCTGGCGCGCCATCAATTCGATCGGCAGCGGCGAGTTCTCGCCCGGCGATCCCGGCCGCTTCGAATCCATCGCGCATGCGCTGCGCTATCTCGACCATTACATGGTCAGTGCCGACTTCGATTCCTATTACGAGGCGCAGCGTAGCATCGACGCGCGCTGGCAGGTGGCGCCGGCCTGGACACGGGCCTCCATCCTCAACGTCGCGCGCATGGCCTGGTTCTCCTCCGACCGCACCATCCGCGAATATGCCGAAGAGATCTGGAACGTGCCGGTGAATCCGGTCACGCCGCCATTTCAGGAAGCAGAGGACCAGCGCGGCGCGACAGGCTGAGCTGATTTTCCGCTCGGCGAAATCTGCGTTACCTGTGAGGTCATTGCATAATTCCTCTGCAATGATGATATGACCGTCATCATCTCCAAGGGAGGGGCGTCAGTGATGGTCACCCTCGCCTCAACGATCGTCATTGCGAGCGAAGCAATCCAGAATCTTTGCGCAGCGGGAGTCTGGATTGCTTCGTCGCTTCGCTCCTCGCAATGACGACCGGGTCGGTATCGAGGTCTAGTTCATGCACGCCAAACTCCCGCACCTCTTCGACGAAGCGACGCGCATCACCGCCGGTGACAGTTGCTGGCAGGGTCAGACCAGCGACGACTACTGGGCCTTCGTCGGCCCATTCGGCGGCGCTACGGCTGCGACGATTTTGCGCGCACTGATCGACCATCCGCAGGCCGCCGGCGACCCGCTGTCGATGACCGTGAACTACTGCGCGCCGATCGCCAAGGGCGTGTTCGATCTCGACGTGCGGCTGGTGAAGGCCAATCGCTCCAGCCAGCATTGGTGCGTCGAGCTGTCACAGGACGGCGGCGAGGTCGCAACGCTTGCCACCGCCGTGTTTGCCGATCGCCGCCCCTCCTGGTCCCATCAGGTGGCACAGTTTCCCGACGCGCCGCCTTTTGAAGCGACGCTGCCCTTTCCCAAGATCAAGGCGTCCTGGGCCAACCAGTACGAATTCCGCTTCGTCGAGGGAGAGATGCGGATCGGCGCCGGGAAGGAAGAACTAGCCAGCACCTATTCGAAGGTGTGGATCAGCGATCGCACACCGCGCAAGCTCGACATGCCGTCGCTGATGGCAATGTCGGATGCTTTCTTCGGCCGCATCTTCCACGCGCGGCGCGAGCTGGTGCCGTTCGGCACGGTGTCGCTGACGACCTATTTTCACACTGACAGCGAGGCGCTCGCCGCCGAGGACATCACGCGCGTGCTCGCCACCGCCGATGCCAAGATCTTCCACAAAAGCTACGGCGATCAGACCGGCGAGCTGTGGTCGCCCAACGGCCGCCTGCTCGCGACCACGACGCAGATCGCGTATTTCAAGGCGTGAGTACACTCGTCGTCCCGGACAAGCGAGCGGAGCGAGCGCAGATCCGGGACCCATACCCCCAGGGAGTAGTTTGGCGAAAGATTCGGAGTTGTCAGCTCGCGCCACAACTTCTCCCTGGGGGTATGGGTCCCGGCCTTCGCCGGGACGACACCGAGCGCGTGGCCGGCGGCTACAGCGGTGTGCCAACAGACGCAAACAAAAAGGGCGGCCTCTCGGCCGCCCTTTTTCATTTCCACGTAACGAAGCGTTACTCCGCCGCCAGCTTCACATCCGGCGCGGCGGCGCGGACTTCGGCGTCGACCTGGGCTTCGAACTTGGCAAAGTTCTTCTGGAACATGCCGACCAGCGCGCGAGCAGTCTTGTCGAACTCGTCCTTGTCCTTCCAGGTGTTGACCGGGTTGAGGATCTCAGCTGGCACGCCCGGCAACGCGGTCGGGACCGCGAAGCCGAAATATTTGTCGGTGCGGAATTCGACGTTGCGAAGCGATCCGTCGAGCGCGGCGGTGAGCAGCGCGCGCGTCACCTTGATCGGCATGCGCGAGCCGACACCGTACTTGCCACCGGTCCACCCGGTGTTGACCAGCCAGCAGTCGACATTGTGCTGGGCGATCAGGTCGCGCAGCATGTTGCCGTAGACGCTTGGATCGAGCGGCAGGAAGGGCGAGCCGAAGCAGGTGGAGAATTCCGGCTGCGGCTCGTTGCCGAGGCCGCGCTCGGTGCCCGCAACCTTCGCCGTGTAACCGGACAGGAAGTGGTACATCGCCTGTGCCGGCGAGAGCTTTGCGATCGGCGGCAGCACGCCGAAGGCGTCGGCGGCGAGCATCACCACGTTCTTCGGCTGCGGCGCACGTCCGGTGCGCGAGGCGTTGGGGATGAAATCCAGCGGATAGGCCGAGCGCGTGTTCTCGGTCTTGGAGCCGTCGTCGAAATCGACGACGCGGGTGTCTTCGTTGAGCACGCAGTTCTCGAGCACCGCGCCGAAGCGCGTCGAGGCGGCGTAGATCTCCGGCTCGGCATCCTTCGACAGCTTGATGCACTTGGCGTAGCAGCCGCCTTCGAAATTGAACACGCCGTTCGGGCCCCAGCCATGCTCGTCGTCGCCGATCAGCGTGCGGTTCGGATCGGCCGACAGCGTGGTCTTGCCGGTGCCGGACAGGCCGAAGAAGATCGCGGTGTCACCCTTCGATCCGACATTGGCCGAGCAATGCATCGGCATCACGCCACGCTCGGGCAGGTAATAGTTCAGCGTGGTGAAGACCGACTTCTTCATCTCGCCGGCATAATAGGAGCCGCCGATCAGCACGATCTTGCGGGCGAAGTCGATCGCGACGACGTTCTCCGACTTGCAGCCGTGACGTTTCGGATCGGCGCGGAAGCTCGGCATGTCGATGATGGTGAGCTCGGGCACGAAGGTCGACAGCTCGATCGCCTCGGGGCGGATCAGGAGCGTGCGGATGAACAGCGAGTGCCAGGCGAGCTCGGTGAAGACACGCGTCTTGATCCGGTAGGCCGGATCGGCGCCGCCATAGAGGTCCTGCGCGAACAGGCTCTTGCCTTCGGCGTGCTTGAGGAAATCCTGATAGAGCGTCTCGAACTGCTCCGAGGTGATCGACTGATTGCCGGCCCACCACATCTTCTTGTCGGTGGTGGCGTCGCGAACCGTGAACTTGTCCTTCGGGCTGCGGCCGGTGAACTCACCGGTATCCGCGCAGAGCGCGCCGTCTGCGGAGAGCACCGCTTCTCCGGCGGAGAGCGAGTACTGATAAAGTTGTGGTGCGCCGAGATTCCAATGAACCCGCTTGAGATTCTTTAAGCCGAATTTGTCGGCGCCAAAGGCACCGTTGCGCACGCCCGTCTCTTGCACGAAAAATCCTCCTAGAACCCGCATTATTGGCGCGATCATCTTTGAGCGCCATCCATCGCGGCCACCGTGAATAATAGGCCGTCCGGCCTCGGCTGAACGACCTAATACTGATGAACGCTGGCGTTGCCAAGCTGATCCCGTAGGATTTGGTTTATTCAAGGGCCGGGCCAAAAGTCGCGCATGCCTGTTCTAACGCGTGCGCGTAGAAAACGATCGATGGTCGCGCAACCAAATGGGCAAATCAGCGCCGTCAGGGATTTTGCAACGCACAATCCTCGCTGCTTTTCCAGCGCTGTTCTATCGTACCGCACCTTCTCCGATCAGCGCGAAGGGCGCCCAGATCGCAGGATAGGCATTGCGCGGCGAGGAGGCGTCATCGAGATAGGTTAACATTGCGCGCCGCAATGCTTCGGCTCGGCCGAGTCCTGGTTCGTTTTTGAGCAAATCGAAAGTCGATGTGGTCAGCCGGGTGGCAGCTTCGGAATCGACTGCCCAATGCGAGACCAGAAGCGCACGCGCGCCAGCATAGAAGAACGCGCGTGCCAGTCCCGACAACGCCTCCGCGCCAGGCCTGTCGGCGGCGATGGTGTTGCACGCCGATAGCACGACCCAGTCCGCATTGAGCTTGAGCTGCGCGACTTCGCTTGCGGTGAGCAGGCCGTCGTCGAAGTCGGTCGGCTGATCCGGCATCGAGAGCGCGAGCGAAGGCTCGCCCAATCCCTTGACGTCTCCGGCGACGAGACCATGGGTGGCGAAATAGATGATGCTGTATTGGGCAAGCGCTGCCCGCTTCAGTGTCGTCTCGCTGGCGTCGCGGCCGAGATGGACATCGGCTTCGGCAGCACCGACGTCCTTTGCCACGGCACTGAGCTCGTCGGCCGTATCGGGCAGTTGCGGCAGCGCCTGGGCGAGCCGCACGCGATCGACGCCGGCGCCGCGCCAGAATTCGGTATAGGCAAGCGTCGCGATGCTGCGCGCCGCAGCCTTTGTCGCGCGCCGGTCAGCAGGCGCCTCCTGCGCCGGATTGAACAGTGGATCGCCAAAGCCGGTCATCGGCTTGACGCTCTGATCCCTGCGCGCAAAGGCGCGCAGCGACTTCAGGCTGACCACCGAGGGCAAAACCGAGACGGCCTGGCGCCGCAACAACCACGCAGCGCGGCGATAACCCTCGAGCGTGTCCGGAATGGCCGCTTGCGGCTTGTCGGTGACCAGCAGATGAAACGGCAGTGCCGTCAGCGCACCGGAGGGGACCACGAGCAGGCTGCGCTTGTCCTTTGTAAGCGTCTCGACGGGCCCGAGCAGCGTCATATAGAGCTCGTTGGCAAGCGCCAGATCGAACAGCCCCGATTTACCTGAAGAATCGCCAGCCTTGCCGACGTCGAGCCCCTTGCGGAACGCCGAGACCTTTTGCGCAAGCGCGTCAGCGCCGAGCGCAATCCGTTTCCAGTCGACGCCTTCGCGCGTGATCGCGATGACATAGCTCTCTTTGTCGACGGCGGCATAGAGCACCATCGCTTCATCGGCCGACAAGAGCGCCTGGATCTGTTTTACCGCCAGTGGCAGCGGATTGGAGAGCGAGGCATAGTCCGGGAATTCGACGGCAAGCGTCTTCTGCAAGCTCGCGCGCTCGCTTGCGATCGCCGCAAGACGCTGCCGATTGCGCTGCTCGCCGGCCGCATCGCGCTGCCCGGGCTGCTTCGACACTGCGGCGATGATCGCCCTGTCGAGTGCATCTGCCTCCGAGGCGAGATCCTGGTCCCGCCGCGCCAGCTCGGCAAGCCGATCGCTGCCGGCGGCAAGCCGCACCGCGAGCTTGTTCACGGCCGACGCGGCGGAGGATTGCGTGCCGCGCTGGATAGCGGCAAGCGCGTCGTCCAGCGCCTTGTCGTCAGTCAGCAATTGCTGCTGCCGCGCGACAAACAGGACCGGCAGTACGACGCGGAGCTGCGCGCCGCTATTGGCAAGCGCCTTCTCCGCGAGCGGCAGCGCCTCGGCGGTCTTACCCGACGCTTGCAGGAAAAAAGCGAGATTGCTGGTCGAGGTCGCGACATCGGGATGATCGGGTCCGAGCGCACGCTCGCGGATCGAGAGCGCGCGGCGATAGAGCGGCTCGGCATCGGCGAAACGCTGCTCGTGCTCGTAGAGCCCGGCAAGATTGTTCAGCGAGCGCGCAACATCGGGATGGTCGGCGCCCAGCACCTTTTCGCGGATCGCAAGCGAGCGTTTGATCGGCGCCTCTGCATCCGCATCGCGGTTGAGGTCGCGATCGAGCTGGCCGATATTGTTCAGGAGCGTCGCCACTGCGGGATGCTCCGGGCCGCCTGCCTTCTGGTAGATGGCGAGCGCGCGCTGAAACAGCGGTTCGGCGTCTGCATAGCGCTCCTGTTTCACATAGAGCGTGGCGAGATTGTTGAGGGACTGACCGACATCGGGATGTTCGCGCGGCAGCGTCTTTTCGCGGATCGCGAGCGCGCGCTTGAACAGCGGCTCGGCGTCGGCGAAGCGTTGCTGGCGCTGATAGAGCGCGGCGAGGTTGTTCAGCTCGGGCGCGATCTCCACCGTGTCGAGGCCGAGGGATTTTTCCAGAAGTGCGATGGCGCGCTTGTAGAGGGGCTCGGCCTGATCGTCATCACCCTGCGCGACATGGATTTGGGCAATGTTGTTCAGCGCACCGGCGAGATCGCGGCTGTTGTTGCTCTTCTCGAGGCTTGCCACCATGGCCTGCGCTAGCGGCAGCGCCTCCGCATATTTGCCGGCGCGGCTCAGTTCGTTGATCTTGGCGCTTTGCACGGCGAAATTCTGGGCCGTGGCAGATGTGGCAAAGGATGCGCCGAGCGCGAGCGCAAGGCCAGCCGCCAGCGCCAAACGTACATGTCGTGTCATGAAAGCTCTCGTTGCCAACCCAGGCCATATTGCTTGACCATGGGTCGCAGCGATGGGCGTCGCCGTTCATGCCGGCTGTTGCTAACCGCCCTTGGCCCGCGCCTCGCCCGCCAGCTCCACCAGCATCTTGCGCAGCGCGTTGCCATCCGTCACCCGCTCGGGGAACTCGAGCCGCAGCACGGCCTGTTCCGACTGCATGTCCAGGCCCTCGGGATCACAGCCCGTGCAGCGCCAGTCGGCTTCGGCTGCACCGAGCAACCTTGTCGCGTACAGACTCATGGTGTCGCGATGGTCGGCATTCATGTGCGCGACCGCGCGCTCCTCGGCTTCAAGCAGTTCGCCAGCGCCCGCGAGGTCCGTGAGGAACCGCTCGGGCTTGAGATCGAGGATACGGCCGAATCCCGCGACCAGATGGGTTCGGGATGGCTTGATCCGGAAGAAAGAAAAATCCTTAAACGAAACAAAGTCTTCCGCTGAGGGATGGGCGGCCAGGTAGCGCCGGCGCAGGAGCTCCAGCTCGCCTTCCGTCCCCTGCTCCGCCTGTCCCGACAGCATGATTCGGGCTCCTTCCAGGGGATCGCCGGGGCCGCGCTCGTCCAGCATCAACGAGACCCGCCCGTCGGCGAGGATATTTTTGGTATGCACGGCAAGCCGCGAGATAAGCAGAATCGGCGAGCCGTCGGGGTGGCTTGCCAGATTGACCAGGGAGCAATAGGGATCGCCCGTACCGGGCATCAGGGTCGCCAGCGCTCCCTGCCGGGAGCGCCGCAGCAGCGATTTGGCGAGCTTTCCGGGGTCGAAATCGGAGGTCGGTTGCATCTGATTCTCTTCGGTTTTCCGGCTTTTACGGGTTGCAAGGCCGGCCTTTTCGGGGTTAAACGGGGTCCGGTTACGGGTCGGACCGCGGCAGCTTCGCCGCGTTTCGAGGAACTTTGGTCACACTTCAGCCCAGCTTGCATTGCTCGGTGACAAGGTTCGAACCCCAGGTTTGGGGGCCCATGTATGCGGCGCATCACTGAATTGCTCGCCGTTTTAGATCACGACCCCAACGGAAAGCAGAGGCTCATGCCCACAATCGCTTTGGTCGACGACGACCGCAACATTCTCACATCCGTCTCGATTGCGCTGGAAGCCGAAGGCTATCGCATCATGACGTACACCGACGGCGCCTCCGCGCTGGACGGCTTCCGCACCACGCAGCCCGATCTTGCCATTCTCGACATCAAGATGCCGCGCATGGACGGCATGGAGACGCTGCGGCGGCTGCGCCAGAAATCCGATCTGCCGGTGATCTTCCTCACCTCCAAGGACGAGGAGATCGACGAGCTGTTCGGCCTCAAGATGGGTGCCGACGATTTCATACGCAAACCGTTCTCGCAGCGGCTGCTGGTCGAGCGCGTCAAGGCGGTATTGCGTCGCTCGGCGCCGAAGGACCCGACCGCCGCGCCGAAGGAGAACGACGCCAAGGCGCTGGATCGCGGCCTTCTGCGTATGGATCCCGAGCGACACACCTGCACCTGGAAGAACGAGCCGGTGACGCTGACGGTCACCGAATTCCTGATCCTCCAGGCGCTGGCGACCCGGCCCGGCGTGGTGAAGAGCCGCAACGCGCTGATGGATGCTGCCTATGACGACCAGGTCTATGTCGACGATCGCACCATCGACAGCCACATCAAGCGGCTGCGCAAGAAGTTCAAGGTGGTCGACAACGAGTTCGAGATGATCGAGACACTTTACGGCGTCGGCTACCGCTTCAAGGAAGCCTGAGGCGAGCTGGCCTCTTTCGGGGACTTTGCGGACTGACGGGGTTGTCGGTCTCGGCTAAGATGCGGGACCAATCGCACGACCAGTCCTAACGCGGGCGTAAGCATTGCTTGACCGGACACAGCCTGATTCCAGCCTGAACGCCGAGGATGTCGTGTCCACGGGCGTTCAGGACTATTCGGCTGAGGAGAAGCAGGTCGCGCAGGGCTGGCGGCCTCTGAACTGGCTGAAGCGCGCCGGACAGTTCTTCTTCGCTCTCTCTTTCTCGAGCCTGACCCGCCGCATCGTCTCGCTGAATCTCGCCGGCCTCGTCGCGCTGGTCGCGAGCATCCTTTACCTGTCGCAGTTCCGCGCCGGCCTGATCGACGCGCGCGCGCAGAGCCTGTTGGTGCAGGGAGAGATCATCGCGGGGGCGATCGCGGCCTCCGCGACGGTGCAGACCAACGCCATCACCATCGACCCCGACCGGCTGCTCGACCTCAAGCTGGGCGACAGCTATAGCGGGTCGGACGACTATTCGCCGCTGGATTTCCCGATCAATCCGGAGCGCGTGGCGCCGGTGCTGCGCACGCTGATCTCACCGACCAAGACGCGCGCGCGGATCTACGATCCCAACGGCATCCTCCTGCTGGACAGCCGCAACCTCGAGAACGTGCTGCGATACGACCTGCCGCCGCCGTCCGAGAAGCCCGGCATCCTCGAACGCGGCATGACCTCGGTGCGCACCTGGCTCAACCGCGGCGACCTGCCGCTCTATCGCGAGCTCGGGCCCGAAAACGGCAATGGCTATGACGAGGTGGGTGACGCGCTGAAGGGCCAGAAGCGGTCGATGGTGCGGGTCAATTCGCGCGGCGAGGTGATCGTCTCGGTCGCAGTGCCCGTGCTGCGCTCGCGTGCCATCCATGGCGCCTTGATGCTGTCCACCCAGGGCGACGATATCGACCAGATGGTCACGGCCGAGCGGCTGGCGATCCTGAAAGTCGGCGGTGTCGCAGCCGCCGTCATGATCATGCTGTCGCTGCTGCTCGCAAGCACGATCGCTGGTCCCGTCCGGCGCCTCGCCGACAGTGCCGAGCGCGTCCGTCGCCGCACCAAGTCCCGCATCGAGATCCCCGACTTCACTCGCCGCCGCGACGAGATCGGCCATCTCTCCGGCGCGCTGCGCGACATGACCAATGCGCTCTATCGCCGCATCGAGGCGATCGAGATGTTCGCCGCCGACGTCGCGCACGAGCTGAAAAACCCGCTGACCTCGCTACGCTCGGCGGTCGAGACCTTGCCGCTCGCGCGCAACGACACCAGCCGCGCGCGCCTGTTGGAAGTGATCGAGCACGACGTGAAGCGGCTCGACCGCCTGATCTCGGATATTTCGGATGCGAGCCGGCTCGATGCCGAACTGCAGCGGCAGGATGCTATCCCGGTCGATCTGCGGCGGTTGCTGACGACGCTCACCTCGGTCGCCAACGAGACCAAGCTCGGCCACGACGTCGCGGTCGAAACCCGATTCGAAGGCCGCGGCCCGACCGACGGCCTATCCGTAACCGGCCACGATTCGCGGCTTGGGCAGGTCATCTCCAACCTCTTGTCGAACGCGCAGTCCTTCTCCGAGCCGGGCAACAAGGTGCGCATGACCTGCCGCCGCGTGCGAACCGAGATCGAGATCTTGGTCGACGATGACGGCCCCGGCATCCGCGAGGACGCGCTGGAGCGCATCTTCGAGCGCTTCTACACTGATCGCCCGCATCAGGGCTTTGGCCAGAACTCCGGCCTCGGCCTGTCGATCTCCAAGCAGATCATCGAGGCCCATGGCGGACGCATCTGGGCGGAGAATCGCGTTGGTACCCCGGACGCCGACGGCGAGCCCACGGTTGCCGGCGCACGCTTCCTGGTGAGGCTGCCGGCGCTATGAGCGAGGACAGCGCTAGCGTCCACGCCTCCGCGGTCAGAATCGGGAATAAGGCTGTGCTGATCCGGGGGCCCTCGGGCGCCGGTAAATCGCGCCTTGCCTTCGATTTGATCATGGCGGGCCGCGCCGGGATGGTCGAAAGGGCCGTTTTGGTGGGCGACGACCGTGTCCATCTGGCGACAGTCGGCAACGAAATTGTAGTCCGCCCTGCCCCCGTCCTGGCCGGCCTGATCGAGATCCGGGGCCTCGGCATCCGCCGCTGCGACTTCGTGGAGCATGCGACTGTCGGCCTCGTGGTCGACCTCGCTGCCCCTGATGCGGAGCGCCTGCCGTCGCCAGAAGCCCTGAAAACCAACATTTCCGGTGTTGAATTACCGCGAATCCCGGTCGGAGTGGGTCACCAGGCCCTTCCCCTGGTTGTCGCGGCCTTGATCACTACCAAGAGTTCATCTTCCGTTAACCCTTCGGGCGATTGTTTGAAGGGAAATGGTAACCATATGAACCCCACTATCGCGACCGAATAGATCGGCGCAGCTCCCCTCATCCATCCGTCTAGATTCAGGGAGATACGCAACATCCCCTCTTGCGCGGGGGCTCTGGATGGTCAAAGTGGCGCGTTCGTGCGGCGCACCAAAAGCGCCCGCGAGGAGTTTTCCGATGATTGGTCTAGTACTTGTGACCCACGGGCGCCTTGCCGACGAGTTCAAGGCAGCGCTTGAGCATGTCATGGGCCCACAAAAGCAAATCGAAGCGATTACGATCGGTGCCGAGGATGATTCCGATCTCTGTCGAAGCGACATTATCGAAGCGGTTAATCGCGTCGATTCCGGCGACGGCGTTGCGATCCTAACCGATATGTTCGGCGGCACGCCGTCCAACCTTGCAATATCCTGCATGAGCCGACCCAAGGTCGAAGTGCTGGCGGGCATCAATCTCCCAATGCTCGTGAAGCTCGCCAAGGTGCGCGAGGAGCGCGCGCTGCCCGACGCGATCGCGATGGCCCAGGAGGCCGGCCGCAAATACGTCACCATCGCCAGCCGCGTGCTCGCCGGCAAATGAGCGACGACGCGCCACTCGGAAGTGAGGCCAGTCCTCCTGCGGGAACTGGCGTGCCCGAAGGGGCGATCTCCAAAGAACTGCTGATCATCAACAAGCGCGGCCTGCACGCGCGCGCGTCTGCAAAGTTCGTGCAGGCGGTGGAACGCTTCAACGCGCAGGTCTGGGTGACGCGCGGCGGCGAGACCGTCGGCGGCACCTCGATCATGGGGTTGATGATGCTGGCCGCAGGGCCCGGCACGACGATCACCGTTTCAGCCAAGGGCGATGACGCCGAGGCCGCGCTCGCCGCGATCACCGAGCTCGTTGAAAGCAAGTTCAACGAGGAAGGGACGTAGCGGCTTCAGCGAATGAAGCTGCGTAGGGTGGGCAATGCGAAGCGTGCCCACCACTCTCCAACTCTCGACAGAAGTGGTGGGCACGGCGCTTCGCACCTTCGCCCACCTTACAGCTTGCGGCGAAGAGTTACCCTCCCGGCGGCGCGATGTAGACGTTCCACGTCATCGCAGGGCCTGCCTTGCCATGGGTGAAGCGGCGCGTCGTCATCACGATCCGCTCGGCGTTCGGCGCGGTTTCCTTGACCCATTTGTCGAAATCGTCCGCGCGGCCGTCGGTGGGATCGAACACGCCGATGAAGCCGAGGCGCTTGACGTCCTCCGCTGCGGTCAGGCCGGAGCTCCAGGCTTCGTGCGGCGTGAACGGGCTCGGATGATCGGGGCTGTAGAATGCCATCGGCTGGATGGTTTCCATGGTGCCGGCGACGATCGGCCAGCGTGAGCCGAAGCGGGTGCGCCACGCCTGCGTCAATTCACGCGCGAGCTCGGAGCGCGCGCCATAGGTCGCGGTGTTGCCGGCATTAGCGGCCATTTCGCGCGCGGCAATCCAGGGCGAAGCGGCGAGCGTTGCCAGCGACAGCACGAGCCAGATCGCTGCAACGTTGAACAGGCTCGCGCGCTGCACGCGCAGCGCCGGGATCGAAACCAGCGCCAACGGCACCAGGAAGAACAGCGAGATGCCCCAGTCCGTCTTCATGTAGATGCCGAAGGCGAGCGCGCCGAGCGGCGGGCCGACCGCGACGATGATCTGGATGATCCAGATATTCAGCGCCTGCGAGACGTTGACGCCAGGATTGTCGCCGCGCGCCCAGGCGCGGCTGACGATCGCCAGGGGGGCGCGCAGCAGCAATCTCCACCACGGCGGCACCAGCGCCATCGCCAGTGCCGCCAGCGCCACCGGGAGTGCGAGCAGTGCGAAATTATGCAGGGCGTAGCCGCGCACGAGATCGTTGATCTGCGCGCGATCGCTGAGGCTGTAGGTGTCGCCGGCATAGGTCAGCGGCACGAAATGCGCGTCAGCCAGCCAGATGCCATGCGGGATCATCGCGACGAGCAGCGTTGCGATTGCAACCCATGGCGCCGGCGAGGCCAGGAATCTGACGCGATCCGGATGGATCAGCGCGGCAAGGCCGATGGCGCCGATCATGGTCAGCACCCAGTATTTCGTCATCAGCGCGAGCGCCCCGGCGAGCCCGAGCAGGACGCCGGATTGCCAGCTCCGTTTCTCGAACGCGTTGAGATAGGCGAGCACGAGGAGCGGGAGCGTGACGAGTTGCAACAAATCCGGGTTGTACTTGAAACCCTTGAAGTTGAAGATCGGGTAGAGCGCGGTCATCACCAGGACGAGGAATGCGCGCCGGGCGTCGACCACACGCAGCGCGATCAGCCAGCAGATCACCATGCCGAGGCTGACGGTCACCATCGCGAGCGCATAGGTCGCCCAATCCATCGGCGGAAAGACCATGAACCAGAGGCCTGCGATCCAGCCCGACAGCGGCGGGTGCTTGCCGTAGCCGAGCAGGAATTTCTGACCCCAGGCATAGGCTTCGGCGACGTCCATGTGAACGTCCTGCGCGGCCTTCAGATTGATCAGAATGAAGGTCCACACCACCGCATGGAGGACGGCGAGCTGGATCACCAGCCACAGGCGGGTTTTGGGATCGGTGGCGCTGGCGACCAGCCGGGCTACGAGCCGCCTCGGGCTCAAACCGCGCTTCGCGTGCGTTCCGGCGGGCAGGATCGAAGTCGTCGACATGGGTCGTTGCCTAGCGCGTTTTGCGCTTTAGTGAAATCAGCTTGGCGTGAATGAGAACCGCTGAACGCGCCTTTGGCGCGGAAAAGTTATCGAGAACCACCAACCAGGAGTTCCGGGCGGTATTCGAAATGCATGGTGTCGTAGTGATACCATTTTCCGCCCCAGATGAATCCGTGGCGTTCGAAGATGTCGACGATCTCCCGCGGCATCCTGTTCTTGTAGGGAACGGACTTGCTTCGGCCCGCCCACAACCAATAGTCGGAGTATCGCAAGTTCAGATCGATTGCGGCGGCATAGCCATGCATGCTCATTCTTCCGGTGTCGGCGACGGGCCGGCACGACAGGACGCCCGCAATGGGAAAGGCGGCAGCCTTCAGCGCGGGATCGAGCTTTTCGATCTCCGCTGACACCTCTCTGAGCCGATCGGCGACGCCATTGATCCGCGTCACCCGGATCGTCTTTCCCCACGACCGGGGCAGCCAGACGACGGTGACGAGATTCCGCTGGACCTCGCCATTGTGGCAATCGCCATACATCTTCTTGAAGAACGCCTCGTTCCGGAACCTTCCGGGATCAGCGTTCAATGCAGGGGGCGCGGAAGCGCCGACAGGATAGGGCAAACGCAGCTGGTCGAGAATGGAGGCATTGCGTAGGCGCTGATCAAAAGACTTGTCGTCGACACCATCGTCCACGGGCATGGTCGTGCCATCACGCCAAAGAATGTGCTTGCCGTCGTGGCTCGACAGAGCTTCGGGATAGGCACGAACCAGCCGATCGAGCAGTTCGGTCCTGGTTTGGGCCTTCGCAGGCGCGGGTGCAAGCAGGAGAACGATGAGGACGCGGGCCGCCCGCGACGCGATCATCGGTGCTTGCCGGCCTGATCGAGCAGCGCGATGTTGGCCTCCTCGATCGAATTGAGCTTGGGATTCCATGTATTGGGCGAATACCACGGGAAGCGCTCGAAGCGGGCTTTCAGATCCGCCGACTCGAAATAGCGTCCCCGTCGCGCAAAGATCTCGTTGCGCGCAAGGCGTAGCTCGTCGTTCGAAAGCCCGCGCAGATCGGCGGGAGTGAGCAGGCGCCGGTCCGAATCGGGAAAGATGAAACCGTTTTGAGTCGGTCCGCCGGATTCGTAACGCTCGATCAAGGCAACGTTTGCCTTCTCGACGGCGTTCAGCTGAGGGTCCCAGGTGTGGGGCGCGTACCAGGGGAACATTGAAAACCTGGCCGTCAGATCTGGCGAGTTGAAGTAGCGCCCTCGCCGCGCAAAGATTTCGTTGCGCGCAAGGCGCAGATCATCCTTGCTCAACGTCCTCAGATCGCTTTCGTCAAGCAGGCGTGTATCCGAATCCGGAAAAAGGAAGTCCGATTGTGTCCTCGTCACGGAAGGCGCGGAAGACGGAAGGTTGGAAGGCGGCGGCACGACCGTCGCCGGCACATCGACCGTCGCGACCTGGGCTGCTGGGCCTCCGGAGAAGTAGAACGAGCCATCGATCGGGGAGGTGGAAACCCAGGGTTGCTGCGCGCTTCCGGTCGCACGCTTCACTGAGAGTCCCACCTGATTGAACGTCTGCAGCACATCGAGCCCGGGCCGCTGCATCGTTTCGACCAGCGCCCGCGTATAGGGGCTGTGGCCATCACTCCCGTCGAGCGCAACGTTTCCAGGCTGCGTCGCATAGGAGAGCAGCGTTCCCTCCGGTGCGCGGATTTGCGCCAGGCCGCCGTCCGACCCACGCAAGCCGCGACCGCCAAATGGATTGTTCCTGCAGGCATCGAGGATGACGATGTTCAGCTTGGTACCTGCTCCGTCCATCTGTCGAAGCACCAGCGCAACATCGACCATCTGGAAATCGACGTCTGTCTCGCGGGCTGGGTTCGCCGTAACCGGCACGAGATAGTTCGTTCCGCGAATCTGGATGCCGTGCCCGGCGTAATAGAACAAGGCGACGTCGGCACCGATCAATTGGCTGCCGAAGTGCTGGACCGCGTTGTCGAACCCCGCCTTGTCCAGCTCGACCTGGGCGGTGCCGCCGACCAGCGTGAAGCCGAGCCGTTGCAACGTATCGGCCACCAGCAGCGCGTCGTTCTTCGGATTTTCAAGCCGCGGCACGCTCTGGTAGGCGGAGTTGCCGATGACGAGGGCTACGCGCTTCTCCGCCGAGGCCGGGGAGGTAAAAGATGCGGCAAATACGAGAATGCAAAGAATTTTCCAACGCATGGCCCGCCTCCACCATTGAAAGCTGCAAAAATAGCAGAGGCGCCGCCTGAAATCGATGGGTTGAAGGTTTGGGAAGCCCTGAGCGATCCCCCGGCAGATCAAGGGAATGGTTGCCGCACGGGGATGTGAGTGGTATCCCGCGCCCCATGACGACCGCCCCCATTTCCAACATCCGCAATTTCTCCATCGTCGCCCATATCGACCATGGCAAATCGACCCTGGCCGACCGCCTGATCCAGATGACGGGCGGCCTGTCCGAGCGCGAAATGGCCGGCAAGGAGCAGGTGCTCGATTCCATGGATATCGAGCGCGAGCGCGGCATCACCATCAAGGCGCAGACCGTCCGGCTCTCGTAATGTGTATAAGAGACAGACGCTCGCCAACGTCTACCAGGCACTCGACAACAATCACGAGATCGTCCCGGTCCTGAACAAGGTCGACCTTCCGGCCGCCGAGCCGGAAAAGATCAAGCAGCAGATCGAGGACGTCATCGGCATCGATGCGTCGGATGCGGTGATGATCTCGGCCAAGACCGGCCTTGGCGTGCCCGATGTGCTGGAGGCCATCGTCACCCGCCTGCCGCCGCCGAAGGGCGACCGCGACGCGACCTTGAAGGCGCTGCTGGTCGACAGCTGGTATGACGTCTATCTCGGCGTCGTCGTGCTGATCCGTGTCGTCGACGGCATCATGAAGAAGGGCAGCCGCGTCCGCATGATGGGCACGGGCGCCGCCTACGACGTCGAGCGCGTCGGCTTCTTCACGCCGAAGATGCAGCAGGTCGACGAGCTCGGCCCCGGCGAGATCGGCTTCATCACCGCCGCGATCAAGGAAGTCGCCGACACCCGCGTCGGCGACACCATCACCGACGACAAGAAGCCGGTCGCTGAGATGCTGCCGGGCTTCAAGCCGGCGATCCCCGTGGTCTTCTGCGGCCTGTTCCCGGTCGATGCCGACGACTTCGAGACGCTGCGCGCCGCGATGGGTAAGCTGCGCCTGAACGACGCCAGCTTCTCCTTCGAGATGGAGACCTCTGCCGCACTGGGCTTCGGCTTCCGCTGCGGCTTCCTCGGCCTCTTGCACCTGGAGATCATCCAGGAGCGGCTGTCGCGCGAGTTCGATCTCAATTTGATCGCGACCGCGCCGAGCGTCATCTACAAGATGAAGCTGACCGACGGCGCCGAGATCGAGATCCACAACCCCGTCGACATGCCCGACGTGGTCAAGATATCGGAGATCGACGAGCCCTGGATCGAGGCCACGATCCTCACGCCGGACGAATATCTCGGCAGCGTGCTAAAACTCTGCCAGGACCGCCGCGGCTCGCAGAAAGAGCTCACCTATGTCGGCTCCCGCGCGATGGTGAAGTACGACCTGCCGCTCAACGAGGTCGTGTTCGACTTCTACGACCGCCTGAAATCGGTCTCCAAGGGCTACGCCTCGTTCGACTATCATCTCACCGACTACAAGCCGGCCGATCTCGTCAAGATGCAGATCCTGGTCAACGGCGAGCCGGTCGATGCGCTCTCGATGCTGGTGCACCGGACCCGTGCGGAGGGCCGCGGCCGCGCCATGGTCGAGAAGATGAAGGAGCTGATCCCGCAGCACATGTTCCAGATCCCGATCCAGGCGGCGATCGGCGGCAAGGTGATCGCGCGCGAGACCGTGCGCGCGCTGCGCAAGGACGTCACCGCAAAGTGCTACGGCGGCGACATCACGCGTAAGCGGAAACTTCTGGAGAAGCAGAAGGAAGGCAAGAAGAAGATGCGGCAGTTCGGCAAGGTCGACATCCCGCAGGAAGCTTTCATTGCCGCGCTGAAGGTCGACAGCTGAGGCGGATGAGACGGGGGCCGGCCTGGAGCCGGACAACAAAAACTCGAAAACAACCCCATGCAAAGTAGCCGGCGACGGCCGGCGCGACACCTTCCGATTTTACGAAATTCGATTGACACGTCGGGCAAATCACCGGCATGATGGCATCATCGCGACCCGTGGAATCGGCAGAGTCCTGCTGGGGGAAGACGATGCATCGCTCGATCAACGTGATCGCGGCTATAGGCCTTGCACTTGGTGGCGCCCTGGGAATGGCGGGGGCCATGGTCACGCAACAGAACGTGCAGGGGATTCTGTGGGCGATCGACGGCTCGGGACTCGTGATGGCCGCAGCACTGCTCGCCACAAAATACTTTCGGGCAGGGCATGACGTTGTCGCCGGCGGCTTTCTGGTTTTTGCCATCGGCGAGGGCATCATCATGCTTTCAGGCCCTGCGGCAGGTGTTGCGGGCAGCATCCCGGCGTTTGCCGCCGGCAGCGCTCTTTGGGGGACAGCGCTTCTCCTCATCAGCATTCCCGGGCTGTTCGCCATGCCAATCCGAATCCTTGGCATCGTGAGCGCGGCCCTGTTCATCGTCACCGCGGCGAGAATTTTCTGGGGTGAGCCGCTAGAGCCAACGTCCATACCGTTGCCGACCTACGCCTATCCCGTGCTGGTCGCGACCTTCGCCGGCTGGATCTGGACACTCTGGCGAGAAATCGACGGCAAATAGCGTAGCGCGTTAACAGCGACACGAAGTGGGTCGCCGAGCTCTGCTTTATTTCGTGGGCTGGTCGAACCCGAACCGAAATCGACGACACTATTCCTCTGCGTATCGTACGGCCACGCCCGTCCTGGCGTCGCCCCGAGGAAGGTCTGTCATGCGGAAGCGAAACTGGCGTTTGATCGCCGTCGGCGTGGTGCTGCTGGCTCTCGCCGTGCTGTTCTTTCTGTCCATGCGGGACATGACACCCTGGTCCAACAATCCTGTCGTCCTGATGCGCACGGTCGGCGAAGTCTCCGGTGCCGTCGGCGGCCTTAGCATCGTCATGATCATGTTCGGGTTGATCGGCCGCAAGGCGCCGGCCTGATAGCACTACTTTGGCAGATCGTTGATTTTGCCGTGCTTTATAGGATTCCCGAATCAATTTTTCAATGATTCATAGGT